>JBEGQX010000058.1:0-5608 GCA_041180805.1 Planctomycetota bacterium | reverse complement strand
GACAAAAAGCTGCGGGGAATGGCTCAAGGGAAGCGGGCCCCACTCAGACATTGTTATTTCAACCAGAATTCGGCTTGCCCGGAATTTGGCTGCATTTCCATTCCCAAACAGGGCAAATAATTACCAAAAAGCCGAAATAGAAACGGTCATCAAAGAAAGAGTTCAAAGTTTCGAAGGGGATCAAAAACTTAATTACGTTTCGCTTGGAAATCTTTCCAGTCTTGAAAGGCAATTTTTGGTTGAGAGGCAATTGATTTCCAGGGAGCTTGCGGGAAATGAGGGACCCAGAGGAGTGGCACTTGGGACTAAGGAAACCATGAGCGTCATGGTAAACGAAGAAGACCATTTGCGACTTCAAGTTATGAGATCTGGGTTTTCATTGGATGATGCTTGGGAATCAATCAACGGTCTAGATGATTTCCTAGAGGCGAAACTTCCTTATGCTTTTCATGAGGATTTTGGCTATTTGACTGCTTGTCCAACTAATGTTGGCACTGGTATGCGGGCAAGTGTTATGTTGCATCTTCCTGCGTTGGATTTTACCAAGCAATTGGATAAGGTTTTTAGGGCTTTACAACGTATTAACCTTACCCATCGTGGGTTGTATGGAGAAGGCAGTAGGTTTTCGGGTCACTTTTTCCAGATTTCAAACCAAGTCACATTAGGTAAAAGCGAAGCTTCTATCCTATCCGAAATTCAAAGTGTAATTCCGCAGATACTCGAATACGAAAGGCAAGCTCGCGAGGCCTGGAGAAAAGACAATCACCAGCTATTACTGGATAGAATTTCCCGTGCCTTTGGCACCTTGCGATCCGCAACCATGATGACCTCCGATGAAACCATGGAGCTTTTGTCTTTTTTAAGACTGGGTATCCATTTGAAAATGATTGAGGATGTCGACATTCATACCGTGAATTCCCTTTTTATCCAAACTCAGCCAGCCCACCTTCAAAAATTAGTGGGAACAACCCTTGATGGTGAAGAAAGAAATGCGGCGCGCGCCAGGTTTCTTAGAAGCAAATTGACATCTTCCACCAATTAGCATCCCACTAACAATTGGATAGTGAAAAATGAGCAATGTTTTATTGGAAAAATTGCTCAGCAAGGTTAATAAAGATGGTGGCTGGGGATACAAATCAGGCCAATATTCTTCCATTGAGCCCACCTGTCTGGCATTGCTAGCCACCAAAGCCTTCCTCAAAAAAGAAGAATTGATTGTAGTTCAGGAATTTCTTGAAAAATCAGTTACGTCGCAAGGGACTGTGGTACAGCCAAATTGCCCTAGAGATGCAGTTTGGCCAACGGCTTTGACCTTGTTTACCATGCAACAATTGGAAATTCCTTCAGCCAAGATTCCTGGAATTCTTGGTGCCGTTTTAGCCATAAGCGGCATGACAACATCCAATCCCAAAGCCATGGAGATTCACGGGCGAGGGATTGATCTTTCCATTGTGGGATGGCCTTGGACCGTTGGGGCTTTTTCATGGGTAGAGCCCACAAGTTGGGCGGTGCTTGCCCTTAAGGCTGCAAACCTATTAGGCCATGAAAGATACAGGCAGGGAATTCGGTTTTTGAAGGATCGAATTCTTGATAGCGGGGGTTCGAATTATGGCAACAAGGTTGTTTTGGGGAAAAGCCTTGAACCCGTTCCTATTCCATCAGCGATGACTCTGATTGCCTTGCAGGGGGAGACACTAAATCAGCAAATATCCAATTCCCTGGAATACATTAGCAAAACAGTAGAACTGCGTAATGATATTCAGGATGTTGCTTGGGGAATCATTGCTTTAAGTCTTTGGAATGAAAGCAGACAATACTCGGGAATAATCGATGTAGCGATCCCGTGGGTGATCCATGAAAGATCAAGCAATTCCGTTAATGATGTTTCTGTGAATGATCTGGCATTGGGTCTTATTCTGCAAAATCTGAAAGATCACAATCCATTTGAGGTTAAAAAATTAGCTGATAGCGTGGCATTTTCTGAAAAAGCCAGATTTATGCCTTTCAAAGAGGGGATTGCTGAAAGGTTTAAGAGTACTCTGAAAAGGTGGTTGATTGCAGGTTTGGGTGGAGTATCTACTGCTCCAGAACAAAGTTTGATATCCGCCATTAAAATTTCAGAAAATCAATCTTGTATCGAGGATGTTGTTCAAAAACTATACGAACCATTTCGGGAAACTGTCCCTTTAAAAGGCAAAGTTGTCTTTTTAAAGCCAAATATGGTTGAAATTCATCCTTCTCGTCCTATCCACACCAATCCCGCCATTGTGGAGGCGATGGTAAAGCTATGTATCAAGGAAGGAGCGTCGATAGTCAGAGTGGGCGAGGGATCGGGTCATCGGAGAAATATGGAAGCAGTTCTCGCTGACAGTGGATTGGGTGCTATTCTCCGAAATTTAGGGGTTGAGTTTGTTGATTTGAATACTGATGAGGTTATTTCTGTTCCCAATCTGGGTTTTCACACTGGTTTTAAAAATCTTTATTTCAGCAAAAAGGCGTATGAGAGCCAAGTTTTGGTTTCGATGCCCAAATTGAAGACGCACCATTGGGCTACTGTGACGCTCTCATTAAAAAACCTTTTTGGAATTGCTTCTGGTCAGGCTTATGGATGGCCGAAGAACGAACTTCATTTCAGAGGAATTGACAATAGTATTTGTGATATTAATTCCTGTAGAAAGGCGGATTTGGTTCTTGTTGATGCCTTGACAGGGATGGAGGGGGATGGCCCATTGTACGGGGAGAAAGTAAATCCGAACGCTTTAGTGATGGGAAGTGACCCTGTTGCTGTGGATGCGACTTGTGCCAGATGGATGGGTTTTGACCCTGCCAAGATAAGCCATATTCTCAAATGCGCAAATTCAGGGGTTGGGAATATGGATTTGGCTAAAATAAGGATGGAAGGCAATTCTTTGGAAACTTTTTTAGGAAGAGAATTTGTCCCTCCTCCCGGAGAATTTGCCTCTTGATTTAAAAAAAGCTTTTTTTCCCAAGGTTTTGATTCTTTGGGCATTTATCGATCTTTTCCTGACTATAATAAAAATAGAACACCGCAAATTTTGATGGTGACCTGATGTATTGAAAAGTGTAATGTTATGCGTCGAATAATATTACGGAAAGTAATGTAGGACAAAGGTTTATTATGTACGAAAGATTCACAGATCGCGCCCGTAAAGTAATGCAGCTTGCCAATCAGGAAGCCCAAAGATTCAACCATGAATACATCGGCACCGAGCATATATTGCTGGGGTTGGTGAAAGAAGGCTCCGGCGTTGCAGCCAATGTTCTGAAAAACCTTGATATTGACCTTCGAAAAATACGACTCGAAGTTGAAAAAATTGTCCAATCTGGTCCGGATATGGTCACTATGGGCAAGCTGCCCCAGACACCACGGGCCAAGAAAGTTATTGACTACTCCATCGAAGAAGCTAGAAATCTGAACCACAACTATGTTGGAACAGAGCATTTGCTTTTGGGACTTCTGCGTGAGCAGGAGGGAGTGGCGGCCCAGGTTCTAATGAATTTAGGGCTGAAATTGGAGGATGTTAGGGAAGAAGTACTTAACTTGCTGGGGCATAACATGGCCACCGAAGAAAGTGGAAGTGGAAGCAGTGGTGGTGGCGAAAGACAAGCCACTAGAGGCAAGTCAAAAACTCCAGCACTTGATAGCTTTGGTCGCGATTTGACCGAGCTGGCCAAACAGGGAAAACTTGACCCTGTGATTGGCAGATCAAATGAAATTGAGAGAGTTGTCCAGATTTTGAGCCGTAGAACCAAAAATAATCCTGTTCTCCTCGGCGAAGCCGGTGTAGGAAAAACTGCGATCGTTGAAGGTTTGGCCCAGCTTGTAGTGGATGGTAATGTTCCGGAACTTTTGCGAGATAAGAGAATTGTGGTTCTGGATTTGGCAATGATGGTCGCCGGTACCAAATATCGTGGTCAGTTCGAAGAGCGTATCAAGGCTGTTATGAATGAAGTTAGGCGCGCCAAAAATACAATTCTTTTCATCGATGAGTTGCATACTTTGGTTGGTGCTGGAGGGGCCGAGGGCGCCATTGATGCATCTAACGTGCTGAAACCTGCTCTTTCCCGTGGTGAAATCCAGTGTATAGGTGCAACCACGCTTGACGAATATCGCAAGTACATTGAAAAAGACAATGCCCTTGAAAGAAGATTCCAGCAGATTATCGTTAATCCCCCATCCAAGGAGGAGGCGGTTGAAATCCTCAAGGGGTTGCGGGATCGGTATGAAGCCCATCACCGCGTTCAAATTAAGGACGAGGCGCTAGCAAGTGCCGTGGAATTATCCGACCGTTACATCAGTGGCCGTTGCCTGCCTGACAAAGCAATTGATGTGATTGATGAAGCCGGTGCTAGGGTTCGTTTGAAGGCAATGACAAGGCCACCCGATTTGAAGGACCTTGACCAGCAAATTGAAAAACTTAATCAGGAAAAAGAATCTGCCGTTGCTGAGCAGGATTTTGAAAAAGCCGCGCATCTAAGGGATCAAGCGGATAAGCTTAAGAAAAAGAAGGAATCGATCACCAAGGAATGGCGAGATAAATCCCGTGAAGTGGATGGGGTTGTGGATGAGGAAGTAATTGCCGAGGTTGTCAGCAAGATTACTGGAGTTCCGCTTAAACGCCTTGAGGATAATGAAACTCAAAGATTGCTTGCCATGGAGACAGAACTTCACAAGCAGGTGGTCAGTCAGCATGAAGCAATTGAAACGATTGCCAAGGCTGTAAGGAAAAGCCGCGCGGGTTTGAAAGATCCCAAAAGGCCTATCGGAAGTTTTATTTTTGCTGGCCCCACCGGGGTTGGTAAAACTTTGCTTGCCAAACGGCTTGCGGCATTTATGTTTGGTGACGAAAACGCTTTAGTTCAAATTGATATGTCTGAGTATTCCGAAAAGCATAATGTTAGCAGGCTTATTGGAGCTCCCCCTGGCTATGTTGGCTACGAAGAAGGTGGACAGCTAACAGAAAAAATCCGAAGGAAACCTTATAGCGTTGTATTGCTGGATGAAATCGAAAAAGCCCATCCTGAAGTATGGAATATGCTTTTGCAAATCATGGAAGAAGGTCGCCTTACTGACAATGTGGGACGCACCATCGATTTCAAAAACACCATAATCATCATGACAACGAATATTGGTGCCGCTGAAATTACCGGTAAGGTTGGTGGCTATGGTTTTCATAATCGCAAGGACGAACAAGCCAATTATGCGAAAATGAAAGATACCGTAAAAGTTGCCATGGAAAACAACTTCAGACCCGAATTTCTTAACCGGGTCGATGACATCATTGTCTTCAGACCTCTTACCAAGGAAAACATTTCAAATATTATCGAAATCGAACTTGCGAAAGTATTCAAGAGACTCAAGGAAAAGGGTCTTAAGCTTGTTCTTTCAGATGATGCTCGGGAACTCCTCATTGAAAAAGGTACCAGCCTAGACTTTGGCGCAAGACCTCTTCGCAGGGCAATTGAGCATTATCTTGAGGATCCTTTGTCTGAGGAACTTCTCAAAGGAACATTCTTCGGCAAGAACTTGATTCACACCAAGGTTGTTTCCACCGATGGTGAGAAAAGAGTTGCCTTTGATTGCTTT
>JBEGQX010000057.1:0-3351 GCA_041180805.1 Planctomycetota bacterium | reverse complement strand
GCCCCGTTCGAACCAACCGAACCACACAGTGCGGAACACCAGTACGAGTTCATCCAACAGGTCTACGAAGATTGCAAGAAGCATGACATCCTTTTACTTCTTGAAACGGTAGCCTTCCCGTTCAACGGGGAAAAGAAAGACACCAAGAGCTTTATCGATCGCAAGGCAGAAACAGTGATCGAAAGCGCCCGCCAGCTAAGCCGCTTCTGCGATATTTACAAGGCGGAATTCCCGGGCCACCTTGGCGTGGAATCAGATTCCCAATTAGAAAAGAACCTCAAGGAACTTGACAAAGCCAGTGAAAGACCCTGGGTTCTTCTTTCTGCAGGGGTTGATTTCCCCGCTTACAAGAAGCAGGTTGAGATGGCTGTACAGGCAGGCGCCAGCGGTGTTCTGGGTGGACGCGCCTTCTGGAAGGAATACTTCCTGCAGGAATCCGAGGATGCTCGCAAGAAGTTCGCGACCGGCGAATGCGCCGACCGTGTGAAACAGATTCACGACATTGTGAACAGCAAGGCTCAACCCTGGTTCAAGCGATACGGCCTGTGCATGGATCAATTGCACAACATTCGCGCGGCGGAGGGTTGGTTGTTCCGCTACGGTGGCAATCTCCAACAGGTTGCTGGTTCTAAAGCTGGCGCACCCGGCGAAGTCTATTAAACCTTCTGCCAATCCAATACTTATCAAGAAGGCCGGGTTAATTACCCGGCCTTCTGCTTTGAAAACTCTTTAATTTACCTTAGATTTCAAACGCCTGTTTCAGGCATTTCTGGGCCACTTCTCCCTGGCCAGCCTGAACCACCACGCTTATGCACGTTTCACTGGTGTTGATCATCAAAATGTTGATGTTTTTGGCTGCTAGCGTGCCAAATATCTTCCGGGCAACTCCGGTATGGGTCCTCATACCCACGCCCAGCACATAAAGGCTGGCAATATCAGCATCCGCACTGGTATGAATTGAGGGATCAATCGCCTGAGCGGCAACTTTTGCCATTTCCAAGGCCTTGGACAATTGATCGCGTGGAACGCTGAAGGAAAGATCCAGTTTAGATGCGCACAAGTTTTGAACAATCATATCCACAATAATGCCTGCACCAGCAACCGCATGAAATATGGCAATGCTTGTTGCCGGATCAGAAGGCAATCCAAACAGGCTGATTCTGCCCTGATCGGTCGCCATTTGAACATCGCTTACCACGATTTCTTCCATACTTGCAAGCTGCTCGGTGATATCCAGAAGATCTTTTTGACGGGAGCCATTCATACTGGCAGCTTGGGAAAGAGCCCCGCCATCCCTGGTTTTTTCCAACTGAAACGATTGATGAACCGCGCGCAGGGCCTTTGCTCCATCCGCCTTGTCCACCAGAACGGAAATCTTGATTTCCCCGGTGGTGATCATTTTCAGGGAGATTTTTTCCGCCGCCAGTGCCGCGAACATTCTTTCCGCAACACCGGCATGGGTTTTCATACCTGTTCCAACAATCGAAACTTTGCTCACATGGGCATCATGCACAATTTGGGCACCCAGCTTGCTGGCGATGGGTGAAAGGACTTCCAAAGTCTGCTTGAGTTCGTTGGCAGGCACAGTGAAGCCCACGGTTGCCTTGCCATTGGTGCCAATACTTTGGGCGATCATGTCCACAATGATATTTTTTGCGGAAACCGCCTCAAAAATCTGGTGGCTGATGCCTGGCTGGTCTGGCACCCCCTCCAGGGAAATCCTGGCTTCATCCTTCACAAGTGCGGCGCCACAAACTGGTATGCGGCTCATCCATTCGGTTTCCGGAACAATCCAGGTTCCCTCGCTGTCACTGAAGGAGGAACGAACCTGAAGAGGAACATCAAACTTTCGCGCAAACTCGATACTGCGAGAATGCATCACCCCCGCGCCAGCGCTTGCCAGTTCCAACATCTCGTCATAGCTGATGGCCTCCATCTTGCGGGCCTCAGGCACCACCCGAGGATCGGTGGTATAAACCCCATCCACATCGGTAAAAATATCGCAGGCCACTTCCATTTTAGGACCGGAAGAATCATGTTTCATGACCGCGGCTAGTGCGACAGCAGTGGTGTCCGAACCGCCCCTGCCCAGGGTGGTAATATTGAAGTCTTCATCAATACCCTGAAACCCCGCAACAATAACAATCTGGCCTTCATCCAAAGCCTTGCGCATTCTTGCGGTGGAAATGCTTTTAATGCGGGCCTTGGTGTGGGTACTGTCGGTAACGATCCCAACCTGCGCCCCGGTAAAACTGATGGCTTTCTCACCAAGCGATTGAATCGCCATGGCCATCAGGGCTATGGAAATTTGCTCCCCGGTGGACAAAAGCATGTCCATTTCACGGGCTGGTGGTTTCTCTGTGATCTCGCTGGCCAGTTCAATCAAATCGTCGGTCGTATCGCCCCTGGCACTAACCACAACGATCACTTTATTGCCGGCATGCTTGGCGCGAATGGCCTTTCGCGCGGCCGCCATCACTCTTTCGGCATTGGCTACGCTGGAACCACCAAACTTCTGAACGATAAGGCCCACGGGATTCTCCCCACTTTATGGAATCAAACACTGATGAGGTTAAATTTTATGCCCTGAGTTGCTTTTGTCTAATTTCCCCCGGCAGCGTGTTTCCCGGTCATGGCTTGCAGCTAAAGCCCATCCTCAATCTTTCAAAGAGGAACCGCATTGGGCCATCCAGCGCATCCAATGATCCATCAGCACCAGGCAAACCATCGCTTCACCCATGGGAACAAATCGGGGAAGCAGACAGGGGTCATGCCTGCCCCGGGTAAGTATTTCTGTTGGCCGGCCTTCACGATCAACCGTGGCCTGATTTTGGGGCAGGCTGCTGGTTGGCTTGATGGCAACGCGCATGAAGATGGGTTCTCCGCTGGAAATCCCCCCCAGCATGCCTCCATGGCGATTGGTCTTGGTTCCAACCCCGGTGGGCTTGGTTTTGTCCGGCGTGAAAAGATCATTGCAGGCGCTGCCTCTCATAGAGGCAACATCGAAGCCCGCCCCGTATTCAAAGGACATCACCGCAGGCAATGAAAGTAATGCCTTGGCGAGATCTGCCTTCAACTTGTCAAAAACAGGCTCTCCCAAGCCGGCGGGCACCCCGGTTGCAACTATCTCGCAGGCCCCACCAATGGAATCGCGTTCTTTTCTAACCTGTTCTATCAGTTCGATCATCTGACTGGCGAATACGGGATCGGGGCAACGAACCGGTGAAGTCTCCACCTGCTCCAAGGTGATCTTTGTCGGGTCTTCCGATTTGAAACGAATCCCTCCCACCTGACTGACATAACCGGTAACCCGCACTCCAAGACTGGCGAGGTACTTGCGGGCTATGGCAC
>JBEGQX010000056.1:0-4692 GCA_041180805.1 Planctomycetota bacterium | reverse complement strand
TGCTGGTAGCGGCAGAACCATCCCGTTCATGGAAAGACCCAGCGTGTGGGACGCCATCGAAGACCCTTATTTATTTTCCAACGGAATTACTGTCAGTAGGAATTACCTGGATGATAAACTTTATTCCTGGATAGACTTTTTTCAAACCAACACCCGTACCGGGGCGTTTAATGTCAGCAATACCGCAACACTGGCATTTGATGCCAGGCTTTGCGTGATGCCCTTTTATGATGAAGATAATAATCACTGGCTGAATTTGGGTGCCGCAGGTTCGGTACGCGCCAATCCTAATGAAATTCAAACCAACATTCCGGCAGTTTTAGTAAATGTACAGCCACAGGTTAGGGCGGGTTCTTCTTTCCAAGTTCCAAATATCATCAATACACAGCCCTTTTATACTTTGGAAGGCACGGAATTATTTGTTCTTTGTGCCAATTATGCAAATGGGCCTTTTTCCTTTGGCTGCCAGTACGATGCCCAAATGTTTCGAAATTCATTTGTTGGCGGTGATACTAGCAAACCCGTAAATGGACTACCCGGTGGTGCGAAACCAGTGGGTGATTTATATTTTGATGGTTTCTCGGTGGAAGCGCTTTGCTTTTTAACCCGGGGTGATCACCGAGGAACTAACAAAAATAATCCCATGTATGTCCAAGTGATTCCACAAAACCCTCTTTCCTATGGGCATGGCGCCCTTACAGGTACAGGCGCATGGGAGTTGGGTGTTAAATTTGATTTTGTGCAAACCATGATTGATGTTCCGGATGAAGTCAAACCAAAGGATAAGCGGGGTGGTTACCTCAGTTCCACAACCCTTGGTCTAAATTGGTTCCTTAACACGAATACAACTTTTATGGCGAATTATGTGTATAACTCTGGTTTTTTTGGCACGGATAGAAATATTGCACCTGCGGATGGCGCTTTTCACGCCTTTGGTACTCGGGTCATGTTCATCTTTTGAAAGTACTTCATTAAGCAGAAACATGCCAAAGCCCGGGAGACCGGGCTTTTTGTTTTACCCACTGGGTTCCAACCATAGGATGCGAACTTGAGAGAATCTGAAAAAAATGAATTCGTTTAAAGAAAGTAGGTGGAATAGGCCGAATTAATGGAAAGGTCGGAACATTGGGAAACCCGGGTATATTCCTGACGTTCTGGCTATTTTCCCAAGCGTTAAAGCTTCATTCATGGCCAATCCTTTTCCATTTCTTTGGCATTCCGCATGTGCTGCTTTACCTTGCTTGGTTTTGGCTTTTCCCATTTATGCCCAGGATATTAGTGCTGAAGCACAGGCCAGGGAATTTATCAAGGCTCAACAGGCCAAAATGGAGGAATTATCCAAAGTCCTGGAAGAACAAAAGCTCATCATCCAGAATCAATCCCGCCTGTTGGAGAAAAAATCCACCAAGCCCGGCGAACAGCCAATCACCTTGCAACCACCAGTGGAAACAAACGGCGCCAAAGCATTAAGCCTTGAAGTGGAAATGAAGCCCGAGGCAACCCTTGGAAGAATTCCCCTGAAAGATGATGGCATGTTCGATTACTGGGGCAGGGATGGCATCTTTACCCTGCGATCCGAGGATGGGACTTTTGTGGCGCGGTTCGGCGGGTTGTTCCAGTTCGACATTGGTTTTTACAGCGTGGAACCGTATGTGCAAAACCTTCTGGGGCCACCCACCCTGCAACAGGGTTCTGATTTTCGCAGGGCCCGCATCCATACAGATGGCATTTGCTATGAGGTGGTCGAGTGGATGTTTGAAATGGATTTTTCCAAGGCAGCGGATCTGAACAAAAATCGGCTTACCTCCACTGAGCCGGATGTTTCCTTCCAGAACATGTATGTGGGGCTGAGAAGTCTGCCCTGGCTGGGCACGGTTCGTTTTGGCCACATCAAGGAAGAGTTGAGTTTTTACAGCGCATCCAGCGGCAAGAATCTTCCCTTCATGGAACGGCCGAACGCCTGGGATGCCTTCGAGAATCCTTATCTTTACGACAACGGCATCACCATCAGCAGAACTTACCTTGATGATCGCCTGTATTCCTGGATGGGACTTTTTCAGACGAACACGCGCACCGATGCCTTGGGTGTCAACAGCACTGGCGAGCTTGCCTTTGATGTGCGCCTTTGTGCCATGCCAATTTATGATGAACCTTCCAATCACTGGCTGAATGTGGGCGCAACGGGTTCCATCCGTGGCAATCCAGATCAACTGGGAACATCACTGCCAGTTGGCCAGGCCACGGTGCAGCCGCAGGTGCGTTCGGGTTCTTCCAACCAGGTGCCCAACCTCATCAACACCGGCGCAATCTACACCACGGAAGGCACACAGCTTTACACGCTATGCCTGAATTATGCGAACGGGCCCTTTTCTCTTGGTGCACAGTACGATGCCCAGATGTTTGGCAATTCTTATGTGGGTGGGCTGCCGGGCATGCCCTTTAACCCCAACGCCCCGGGCAGTGTGAAACCGGTGGGTAACCTGTATTTTGATGGTTTCTCGGTCGAGGCACTCTGCTTTTTGACACCCGGCGATCACCGTGGTGTGAACAAGATGGCGCCAGCTTTCCTTCAGGTGATACCGATGCAGAATTTCTCGTTCGGTTCCGGTGGAGGCCTGACGGGCAAGGGGGCGTGGGAGGTCGGTGTGAAGTACGATTTTGTGAGGTCGCAATTTCAGGTGCCGGATGATCCCAGTCCGATGGGTGGTTACCTGGGCTCCACCACACTGGGATTAAACTGGTACCTGAACCCCAGTGCGCTCATCATGGCCAACTACATCTACACCACGGGTTTCTTTGGCCCGCAGGGGCCGGGTGATGCAGCGTTCCATTCCTTTGGAACCAGGTTTCAGTTCAATTTCTAGGTCTTGATGATCATTCAGCCGGCCCAGCGTTTACCAGCGATCCATCCTCCAGTTCCCCCTGGTTGCTAAGGATGATCTCCTCGGTGGTTTTTAGGTCCCGACCAACACCTTCTGGCTGAAGCACCAGCACCCGGGCCATATTGCCATCATCCAGCACCACGGTAACTCTGGTTTTTTTGGCTCTTCCATTTTCCACAAGATAGATGTGTGGCACTCCCCCCAAACGAACGACGCTCTGGCTTGGGATCAGCGGTGTGTTCTCGAACTGCTTTAAAAGCAATTTCAAGCGCCCGAACATTCCGGGTATCAGTCTGGCGGAATCTGTGTTGCCAAGCCCCTCCGGAAAGATGGGCATCTTCCGACTCTTCAAATCTGCCTGATGATTCAGAATGGTCTTGGCGGTGAATGCCTTGAATTCCTCGGCGGTGCCATTGAACAGGTCCACCTCGACCCTAAGGGAACGATCCGCGGGGTTAAGGGATGGTGCAGCACGGCTTAGTTTGCAGCGCAGTGCCCTGCCTGGAATGGCATCCACGCGCAACTCGGCCATGGTTTCCTTGGTTACATACGCCGCAAACGAATCCGGCACCTGCATGGAAACAGTCACGATGTCTGTTTTTTCAATGGTAAGAAGCGTGGGTGCGCCTGGCACAATAGTGGCACTGGGAACAAAAGCCCCGGGGTCCACACCGCGGCTGGCGATCACACCATCAAAGGGTGCCTTGATGATGGCTTTCTCCGCATCGGCAACGCTTTTCTGCGCGGGTTCCAGTTCCACCAGTTTTTCCCCGGCGCTGACTTTGTCGCCGATGGTCTTTTCCAGAAATTTCACGGTGCCTGCGATTTGTGGCAGCAGGGCGGCCTTATAGTAAGGTGCGATCTCGGCGGGTTGCTCCACCGAAACCTCCAGCCCGGGGCCTACTTTGGGCCGGATGGTTTTTACACGGATGGCACTGGCCGTTGGCGGGGCTGTGGCCTGCATTACCGCATGCGCTCTACCTGTGACACCCTGCCAGCCAATGGGTATGCCCATGAAAAAAGCCAAAGCCCCCAGACTCGCAAGGCCCAAAAGTACCGGACGGCTGCCTTGAAGAAAAAATGTCATTGCCTGTCTCCAAACTCTTGCATGAAGGGTCATGCTATTTCATCACCCAACTCTTTTGCAACGCGGGGGTCAACCATCGGGCTTTTACGAACTATCATGGTGTAAAGAACGGGAACCATAAACAATGTCAGGAAAGTGGAACTGAAGAGCCCACCCACCACCGCCCTGGCCAGTGGAACATTCGCCTCGTTGCCCCTGCCAGTTCCCAAAGCCATGGGGGTCAGTGCCAGCACGGTTGCCAGGAATGTCATAAGAATCGGGCGGAAGCGGGTGAGTGCCGCGGTTCGAATGGCCTCCATTGCCCCGGCATCGGTGTGTCGGTTTCGATTGGCAAAATCCACCAGCAATACGCCATTATTAACTGCAATACCCACCAGGAAGATCACGCCCATTAAAGATTGCACATTCAGTGTGGTGCCAGTCAGGTATAGCATCCAGAGAACACCGATGAACCCCAGGGGTACGGTGGACATAATCACAAGCGGTCCGGCCCAGGATCGAAACAGGGTCACCTGCAGCAAATAGACTAGTAAGGCCGCCAGTGCCAGTCCCAGGGCAAGTTGACGGAAGGATTCATTCATTCTGCCATACTCACCTTTCATTTCCAGTCGCATACCTTCGGGCATTTGCATAGTTTTGGTGATGTTGCTGATATCTCCGGCAACGCCGGCAATGTCGCGGCCCTCGGTGTTCACCAACAGGTTGGTGACTCGCGCCAGCCCG
>JBEGQX010000055.1:0-8433 GCA_041180805.1 Planctomycetota bacterium | reverse complement strand
TGATGGATTTACCGTTGATGGTGCTAGTAGCCGTAATTTTTGCGATTGAATTTCCCTTGGCTGCATCCGAAGCCTCAATCACCAAACTTGCCCGATCCTGGCTTTCGAGAATCACAAGTTTTTGCGCCTTGCAACCTTCCGGCAAGCCCTCCACTTTAACCTCTATGTCGCCTTTGAGCCCATTTTCCCGCATAGCAAACAGCGATATGTAAGTTGCTCCACCCTTGGGAATACTGATGACATCTGGCCTAAAGTTGGATGCAGGCATGGCTATCAACTGGAATTTACCGCTGGGGCTGGAAAGCTTTAATTGGTAATGATGCCTGGGCCCATAAAGGTTGGAAGACTGCCTGCTACCAACCATGAAACGGTAATCACCGTCATCCGGAATATCCAGAACATAGCTACCGGGATCGGTGGATCCTGAATAAAACTTCGCCGCTTTCGCATCCTGCCTGTCATCAAGTTCGGTGATAACAGATTTGCCATCCTTGCCAAGGACCCTGACGAACAAATCGGCCTGCGACCCCAGTGTTTCCCCAAGGATTTTGACAATGATCTTGTCACCTTTCTTGGCACTGACCTGATACCAATCCCTGTCAGCCCGCTTGTCAATTTTGCCACATACTGTAACTGGGTAACTGATTTTCTGAGCCGTGGCAGCGGTGTCGTTTTCCTCTTTTTCAACGATCACCGGGCTTTCCGATGCACCCACAAAAACGCTGTTGGAAACACCATTTTTGGCGGTCACACGATGTTCAAATCCCTCGAACCAGACTAACGAAGGGCTGATCCTGGAATTGAACTGGGTAAAAGGCACGGGAGCGTTGGGGGCGGTAATATTGCCCGTTGCCTTTTCCAAATCGACGCCATCGGATTTTAAACTTGGATCCTTGGCACCACCCGGCAAATTCCTTCCCACAAATGTCACAGGCGCAGTTTTCCCAACTTCAATCGCATTGGGGAAAATAGCATCTACCCAAGGGAAAGTCCCGATTGCAAAACGGTAGAAATGCTCGGGCGAACCCTGGTTGTAGGTAAACTGCACAACACGAAAAACAACTGCCATATCATTAGGCGCGGTAAAATCCACCAAGGCATCGTTGCCATCATAATTCTTGTTGTTGGTAATCATCTTGCCATCAAGGTCATAAACCTCGACAAGGGGATTACATTTGGAATCGATACTGGAAGTCAGGCAACTTCCCAATACCCTCTGGCCTTTCTTGACATCCACCTGATAAAAATCCACATCGGTGGGAGCACTGATGATTCCGTTGACAATCGTTTCCAGCGGCACTTTTTGCGCCTCGGGAAGGTCGTTATTGGGTTCTTTTTCCAAGACTTCATCCAGATTGCCAACGTGAAAGGCACGTGAGTTTGAAACTCCCCATTTTCCAACCAACCGGACATCGTGAATCCCTTGAGGGACATTGGCTGCAATAGACACCTTGAACTTGATCACCGTCTTCTTTGCCGGTGCCGCGGGTTTTTCATCTTTTTTGGAAGCTGCCTTCTTAGGATCTTCTTTTTTAGGTTCCTCAAATACCGGTTCGCCCTTCAAGCCAGGATGACTAAATCGAATGGATTCAAGTTCATCAAGGTCCGTACCAGTGAAGGAAATTTCCACCGTGGTGCCCGCTTTGCCTCCGGCAGGAAAAATGGTGTTAAGCCTGGTTTGAGGGAGTGCGGAATCCAAAGGTTGGGCAGGGAGGGGCTTGTAGACTAAAAGAAGCAGACCCAAGCCTGCCAGAATGACACTTTGACAGCCAAACAAGAAGATTCTCATTTCAAAGTCACCTTCGGGATTCAATTTTCTGGAAATTCCATGCTTCAGGCAGGTATTGGAAGCAAATCGATTCCTAAATATTAAATGGCAGAAGGATTTAGGTCAAGAAAAAGTACCGCGAGCATATTGACATCCGGCAAATAATGGCGATAAAGATGTTAGGTAATTCGGGGATTAGCGCAGCCTGGCTAGCGCGCTTGCTTGGGGTGCAAGAGGTCATGGGTTCAAATCCCGTATCCCCGACTATCTACAGAAATTAGCCCTTCGGCGGGAACGTCGGACGGGCTTTTTTTACGACCGTTGAACTCACCCTCGTGCTTATTCAGAAACCCCTGACTCAAGTCCTGGTAGTAATTTGCCTCAAATTTAAACTTATCATAAGTAGCTAATAGGCTCTCAAGGTTGAAAAGGTTTTTACGGAGATAACTTTGTGAACAACCATCTAAGAATGCCGTGCAATTTGTGGAATTCACCGGTTTCTATTCTCCCTATCCTTGTTGTTTTGTTGGCAAGCATTTTTTCAGGCCAAAAACTTAAGGCGGAACCTCCATACATTTCCGTAGAACCCCAGAAAACCGGCTGGCCTTTGACGCCTGAAGAGCGGGCCTATGTACTGCAACCCGAGTATGAACGCCGACCGGGCCGGGAAGCCAAGAAGCACCTTCCCGCGTTATGGCCAGTGGTGCCACAAGCGGGTTTCTGGAGTGGTACTACATGGCTGGATACTCATGCAAAGTTGGTAGAACACGTAAAGAAAAACAAGGGGCAGGTGGATGTCCTTCTGGTCGGCGATAGCATTACCCAGCAATGGGGTAGTCCGCTAGACAATAAGCCACTTAATGATGGTTGGAAAAAACATCTTGGAAGCTACAGCGCCGTCAATATCGGGATAGGAGGTGATAAGATCCAAAATGTGCTTTGGAGATTGGACCATGGTGGGGTGGAAGGATTGGAGCCTAAGTGTATCGTGCTGATGATTGGCAACAACAATATGTTTTTTACAAGGGAAACAGGTATCGAGTCTGCGGCCAGGGGATTGCTGGCATGTGTGGAAAACCTTCGGCAGAAATTCACGAAGACCCCTGTAGTGGTTGTAAAAATACTCCCGGCCCACGAACCAGGAAATGCGTTTTACGAAGATATCAAGAAAACAAATGCCGCAGTGGACGAATTAAAAATCGGCTCCCTGCCCGGAGTGACATTGATGGACCTAACGCCTGACTTCATCAACAAAGATGGCAGGCTTAAAAAGGAACTATTCACACCGGATAACATCCACCTTTCGCCTTCAGGCTACGACCAGTATGCGCATCGACTCAAGCCGGTCCTCGATGCATTGATTGCCGGAAAACCCGTTCCGCCCGATGCAATTCAATCTGGCCCAGCCTCAAAGACGACTCCATAAACTCCTATACGCTTCTCTTTGGCAACCTCGGAAACCTTGTTGCAGTAAAGAGGCAACTAGGGGGGTGCGCCAATTCTTTTAATAGACCATTATGGCAGGCTGTTTAGTATAACTACACAATTGCTAAAAATAACCTCTTGCTACCGTTACCCAATGACAAAGTTTCCGGTGAGCAAAAACCTATACTTTTGATGATGGCGCAGTTTACAGATTAAATATATGCAACCAACGGCATGTCACTTCTGGTTTGCGTTGATGGATGAAGTCCATGTCAATGGGGTCCATGAACCTGTTTCCCATGCATCGGTCGTTTGGTATTCCCGGACAATCAGGCCATTATCACGAATCTCAAAGTAGAAAAAAGCCTGCTGCTTTCCGGCAAAATGACTGCTGTTATCTACGTTAAATGTGGGAATTCCATTCTTAGCAGCCTTGTTCGTGCCATCCCATCGAAAAACATTCCTGGCGTGCGTGTGGCCGTAAAGAATGGCCACAATGTTGTACCTTTGGATCGCCTCGTAAAATCCCTTCACATCGGCAGGGTCCCATTCCATCCCTTCCGCCTTCTTGTCCTCAACTGGCAATGGTAGAGCGTACCGCAGCATGTCCACATGGTGCGTGATAACCACCGGTTTACCAGAAGCACCCACCTTTTCCCTCAAATCACTCACCAGGAATTCCAAGCTCCCAAGTGGGCCATACCGACGCCTGCGGGTCACGCCCTCAACTTGTCCCACGACAATACCCAAGTTAATAAAGTGCACGTTACCCCAATCCCAAGAATAATGAACCCCGTTCCTCGAGAGATGCTTTACTCCGGGCCGCATTTTATTTCTCGTGATGATCCTCTGTATCGCAAGGCCATCTCCGCGTGGACTATCGTGATTTCCGTGGACCTCATACACCGGGAACTTAAGTTTGCCATCTTTACCCGTAAGCCCGTATGTATCAGCAAACGCAGCCCATTCGGTTTCCTGCATCTTCACATCCGCCTTGTCACCTGTATCAATGCAGTCTCCAGCGTGAATCACTCCCCGCGGTGCCAAGACTGTTCCACCTCCCGCCTTTTGGGGAATCTCGGTACCTGGCAATTTATTCAACCAATCCACGAGCCGTGTGGTGACGATGGCGGAACGGTCGTCAAGCTTTTTAGTATCTTCCTTGTTTGCGAGAAAGTGTGTATCACCAACCAGGTAAAACGACACGGGTTCATCCTTGGAATTTGACTGTTCTCCCAACAAAAAATTTGGAATTGAAACAGCTCCAGCCGCGGCGACTGCGAACTGGCGGCGATTCATATTTCGGCTGGACATTAGCTGGCTCCTCTGGTCAAAGCTGGGGGATTATTTGTGGTTCATTAGAAATCACCCGTTGTAATTCTGCCATCGTTTCGACCAGCCAAGTCTCGGAAAGTTTGCACATTGATGGTGCTAGGAATCAACCGGGTCGACCCATCCATATTGAGGAAAAGGCTTGAGTTTTGATGTGGTCCAAAGAAGCTGCCCGGACTGGCGGTGGGTGCATTGGGCCCGCTAGAGCGGCAATGTACTGTCACCTGCGTGATTGCCGGTCGAGCAGTAACCCCGACCTGTTGCCCCAACCTTACAGCCTGCTCGGTGCTATAAACTGACGCGCCACCAGGTATGACACCGGCCCACCCATTGGGTGAGAACGCACTCATCCGCTCGCCTACACCAATTGTGTTTGAAGTACCATCAGAGATATCAGCAATACGCACACCCTGATTCCGGTGGAAGATACCATTGAAAGGTTGTTGCTCATAGATCGCAGTGTATGCTGGTGCGTCGGCAGGGTTACCACCACCCAGGCAACCAACATAGCTTGTGGTGGCCATGTTGGTAATTGCACCGGCAGAAGCTGGCATCGGGGTACCGCCATTTGCCGGGGCCATCCAGACGGAGGTACGAGCCGGCCCCGGGTCCGATGGGCAACGGTAGATATTTACTGTTGTACTGCGAGCCGTTGAGTTGGCCGCATTGGCGATTGGAAGATTAAGGTTGATGGAACGATAGAGGTTTTCTTGCTCCGCATAGGGAAGAATTAATGCGAGGAAGCCCCACCCGGGGCCAGACTCTGCGATAGCATCGTTTGCGCCTCCGCTCCAGGTTCCCGTGATATTGGAAACAAAGCCGGGGGGAAAACTTCCATAGGTTCCTTCGTAGTTGTGCAGGGCTAAACCTGCCTGCTTGAGGTTATTCGCACATTGCGTGCGCGCAGCAGCCTCGCGGACCTTTTGAACCGCAGGCAGGAGTAGCCCAATCAAAATTGCAATGATGGCTATAACCACGAGCAATTCAATGAGAGTGAATCCGGTTCGAGTATTACGATACACTGCTGATATCCTTGAATTCGGTAGAAATACGCACGAATGACAGGTTCCAAGGTAATTCGCCTCCATTGGCTTGGCTTTCCTTGTTGAGATTAAATCTCATTATTAAATGGTAGCAATTTTGTACTAATTCATCAAGGTGTTAAAAATAATCTCACCAACTGGGAAAACATGGTGTGAAATAATCGATAACTCAAGCACTTCGGTTTGCAGTGAGTCCATTCAATGAGATTCAGAAGTGGTCAAAAAATTATTTTTAGTTGCCGAATGTGACCTCAACCTTGGGCAGCAAAGCTTTCACTTTTTGCTGAGTCTCAAGGCTAAATGGCTTCTTGGCTGAATCGAGGCGCAATGATTTCAAAAATGAGAAAGGTTGTACATATGGAAGGCGCTCCTCCGGCAATTCGCTTAATTGAAAGGAAAGCTCCGAAATCTGAGTCGCTGATGCAAGCGCACTAAGATTGGCATTGGTTAGGGGAACACCTGACAACTTGAGCCTTCGAAGCGTTGGAATGGACTTTACCGTGTCTATCGCATCGCCTGCCGGAGCATTCACCCCATATTCTAAAGCCACATACTCCATGGGCAGGTCACGAAGAGGCTTGACCAGGCCTGCGGTCGCCTTCGAACAACTAATTTCAATGCCCTTTAGATTCTTCAGCTTTTTGAGATGCTCAGCGCTGGCATCGGTAAGGGACTTTGAGTGCCAAAGCTTTATGAACTCAAGGTTGGGAAACTGATCGCAAACATGGCCGAACCCTTCATCATCAAGATTATTGCTATGAAAATTGATCCTTTTCAGCTTGGTCCAACCCTGAAATTTCGCGAAACCATGCCCTTTGATGGGTGAACCGCGAAAGGTGAAGCTTTCAAGATTTTTCAGCCCTGCCAGATGTTCGAGGCCGGAATCCGTAGCCTGGCCAAAGTAAGCCAGCTCCAGCGAGGTTAACCCGGGGCACTGCTCGAGTGCCCGAAGTCGCTTCAGACTAGGATCGCCAAGAGCAGGATTTCCCTTAAGGCCTCTGGCAGTCGCCTCCATACTAAACGATTTGAGATTCTTGAGCTTCAACAGTGGCGGCAACCAGGAATCCTCGATTTTCGTAGCCACGATCTTGAGGGATTCAAGGTTGTGAATATGGCCTAGATGCTCCATGAAAGTCGCATCGTAAGGATCATCCTTGGCATCACGATAGGCATGCGCTTTGCCGTTTGCAATGCTTGTACTGACAAGAGTTAGAGTGTCAAAAACAGCAATTTCGCCACCCGCAACTTTCTTCAATTCCATGGGCGTGTTGTTAGCCTTGGCGAAAGTGCCTGGGGCACTTTCTATGGTGCGGATCACCGCTTTCACATGCGGATACTGAGCTGCCGCCGCAAGAATCGCCGCACTCTGGTCTCTTAAAGCTTGTTTCAACGATGGATCATTCGTGGCAGCAATATAAGCATCGAGATCAGCCTTTGATGTAATCTTGGAAAGATCGGGCACCGCCGCTTGCAGCAGGGTGATTGGAATGAGTAGCAAAACAGCTATTGTGAAAATTTTCATGTGCATTGTTTTGTAGTCCACGTTTTATGAATGGTAGAACGGGTGTAGCCGTAGGCCCTTTTCAAAGGTAGCCTTGTTCGAGGCATTTATGGTAATTCATCACCCCTATCAAGTACCATGATAAGAGACTTCGGATTCTAAGAAATCCCCGTAAACATTCTTTGGAGCATCATAATGAATCCAAGTTTTAAATGATCTAAGAAAAGTCACCATAATCCGTTTCACCCAATTCATTGCTTAGTTTTCCATCCCAAAAAATTCACCTCAAGACTACCCAATACTATTCCTTGGAAAGCTAATTAAGTTAACAACCGACATTGTTTAGTTTTCTATAGGTTACTTTAAGGTGATATTCACAATTCTTCAGCATTAAAAAGTATGTAAAGACCCAATTGGCAGACACCCTTAAGAAGAAATATTTATGACCATTTTTGCAATTTGCATCTTCTGCAGCTTGGCAATGCTTTTATGCCTTCATTTTATCTTTGTTTGGAATTTTTGCCGGGTCATAAAAGGTCACCAACTTAAACCGCTACAAGACTCGGAATGCCCTAAAACAATCATCTGCTTAAATCTGCGTGGCATGGATCCCTTTTTGGCAATTGCATTACCAAAACTACTCGATCAGGATTACCCAAATTACGATGTATTCATCGTGGTCGATCATCCGGATGATCCGGTTTACAAATTTGCGCAAAATCTGGTCCTTGCCAGTGGGAAAACCAATGTAAAAATCGAAGTGTTAACGAATCGCAAGCCAACATGCAGCTTGGTGAACAGTGCCCTGTTGCAAACCATACAAAATCATGGAAATGAATATGAAGTGGTTGCGATGATAGATGCGGATGCCGTTCCGCATAAAACCTGGTTGCGTGAATTGCTGGCACCCTTCAGGGATAAAAACGTTGGCACCGTTACCGGGCAGCGCTGGTACTTCCCCCCAAGGGCAAGTTTGGGAGATTTGGTTCGTTATATCTGGAATATTCCGGCGGTTCTTCAAATGGTATTTTTTAAAATTCCCTGGGGTGGATCGCTGGCCATCAGGATGGATGTTTTCAAAGAATGCAAGGTCGCTGATTACTATGAAAAAACCTTAGTCCAAGATGTACCACTTTTTGATATTCTAAAAAAATCCGGTTATTCAGTTCAATTTGCTCCATTCATTCTCATGGTGAACAGGGAATCCATCACTTTGTCATCCCTGGTTCCCTGGATTCAAAGGCAATTACTCTGGGCAATCCTCTACCATTCGTGTTGGTGGAAAATTGTGATTCATGGAATATTAGTCACCATGGTTCCCGTTGGCCTATTAAGCCTGATGGTAAACGGCTTAATGCTGCATA
>JBEGQX010000054.1:0-3366 GCA_041180805.1 Planctomycetota bacterium | reverse complement strand
CTGGCGGGATTAGCCTTTACTTACAAGGAAAATGTGAATAACTTTAAGTAGTCCTTCCTAGCCCTGAGAGATAAAAATCCAGGATTTTTTGCCAGTGTTCAAGATCTTTGATTGAAACTGGCTGCGAGATAACCCCCACCCATGGATGCCTTAAAGATAACCACCCTGTTCATCCTTGCAAGTGTATGCTCCATCCTTGCGGCAGATGGCCAGGTGAAGCCGGTTTCTTTGGAATCCGCCAGGGAACAAGGCCGGGCCAAATCCAGATTCCTGAAAGAAACCACCACGGTCGGGAAGGCCAACGATGGAATCCCCAAGGCCGATTTGGCTTATTTTCAAAAATCGGTCATGCCGATCCTCACCAAATCGTGTTTGAATTGCCATGGGCCAAAAAGGTCCGAGGGCAGGCTGCGCATCGATCAACTCAACCCCGACTTGGTGAGTGGGGCTGATTTTGAGCGTTGGCGCGAAATTTATAACGCGCTTGGCAAATCCGAGATGCCTCCCGAAGGGGAACCGGCTTTCGCGCTTGCCAATTCGGACCGGGGAAACATCATTGACTGGCTGAGTGAGGAACTGAACAAGGCCTCCATCATTCGCCGAAACAGCAAGGATCACACCTCTTTTCGCAGGCTAACCAAGTACGAGTATGATTACGCATTGCAGGATCTTCTTGGCCTTAAATATTCCCTAGCGAACAAACTTCCCCCGGAAAGCGTGACGGAGGATGGGTTCAAGAACAGTTCGGAACTGCTTCAGATTTCCGCGATGCAGTTTGAAACCTACCGTGAAATTGCCTTGAAGGCTCTCAAGAGGGCCACGGTGAATGGTGATCGTCCGCCGGAAGCGGTCACCTATATCATCTCGATGCAGGAAGAAATGCAGAAGGTACTTTCGAAAAATAGCCCCAAGGATTCCGAGAAAGAGAAGAAGCGCCCAAGAAACAATAAAAATCAGCAGCAGATCTTGGATCAGCGAACTGGTGAAAGCATTCCATTCCCCAATACCAAGTTCGCGCCCAAGGCAGGGGTTGTTGGCGGTCAAACTCCAGCCGTGTCTCCTGTCGTGATGGTTCTTCCAGCTTCCAAGGAATTAAAGTTGGATTTGGACCGCTTTCTTCCTGATGAGGGGACCATGCGTGTTCGCATTCGTGCGGGGCGCTCCACCATGCAGTCGGATGAATATGCCAGCCTGCGCCTGGTTTTCAGTGCCCATACCAGTAACAATGCGGAGTTCGCTCAGATCATCAGTGAACGCGATATCCCGGTGACGGCTTCCGCCGACAATCCACAGTTTATTCACTTCGATATCCAATTGGGTGACATCCAGCGCAACCCCTTCAGGAAACTGACCACGACATTCCCAAGAAGGGATGAATTCCTGCACATCCAAAACATATCCAACGCATTCAAGGGCGAAGAAAAGCTGAGTGTATTGATTGATTCCATCGAAATAAGTGCCCCATATTATGAATCATGGCCACCGAAGACCCACACCAACATCTTCATCGAGAGTGCCAACAGGTCGGATGAGAAAATCTACGGCCGCGAGGTTCTGAATCGATTCATGCGAAAAGCCTGGCGGCGCCCCGCCACAACCGAGGAAGTAGACAATTTCATGGGATTGTTCGCAAAGTTCCGACCCGGCTTTCCCACCTTTGAGGATGCCATGGTGGAAGTGCTTGCAACCGTATTAGCCTCCCCGGAATTCCTTTACCTGACCCAACGCGAGACTACCGAAAAAAGTAAATCCGCAACCATCAGTGAGTTGGAACTTGCCAGCCGTTTATCGGTGTTTTTGTGGTCCAGCATTCCGGATGAGGAACTTTTACAGCTTGCCGAGCAGGGAAAGCTGAGGAAGCCCGAAGTAATCTCCGGGCAGGTTAAGAGAATGCTCGCGGACCCGCGTTCACAGCGATTCTCGCGGAATTTTGCGGAGCAATGGCTGGGTCTGGACGCCTTCAACAACGCGACGCATATTCCCGCGGGACCGCTCAGGGATGCCATTCAGGAGGAACCAATCGCCTTCTTTGAAGAGGTTCTCAGGCAAAACCATAGTATCATGGACTTTATTCATTCGGATTACGCGGTTGTGAATGAAAAACTTGCCGCGCACTATGGGATTCCGAAAGTGTACGGTCCCCATTTCCGCAAGGTATATATCAACCCCCAGACCAACCGCGGTGGTGTTTTGACCAGCGCCGCGATTCTCGCCATGAATTCTGATGGCAAGGATTCCCACCCCCTTAAGCGTGGGGTCTGGATGCTGAAACGGGTTCTTCATGACCCGCCACCGCCTCCGCCACCAAATGTGCCGGAAGTCGATCTCACGAATCCGGAAATCCTGAAGATGACCTTGAAGGAACGGCTTGCGGATCATCGGAACAAGGCCGCCTGCATTTCCTGCCATGCCAAGATCGATCCTTGGGGCATCGCCTTTGAAAACTACGATGCCATGGGAGTCTTCCGCACCAGCATCAAGAACAAGCCGGTGGATGCGACTTCGGAATTATTCAATCGGCATACCCTGGCTGGAATGGATGGACTCAAGCGGTATCTGCTTATGGACAGGCAGGATCAATTTGCCAGGGCGATGGTGCACAAGTTGACAGCCTATGCCCTTGGCAGGCCACTCACCTTTGGAGACCGCATGGACATTGACCAACTGACCGCCCGGTTCAGACAACATGATGACAGACTCGGAGACCTGATAACGCTGGTCATCACCAGTAATATCTTTAACTCTAAATAAGTATCGGAACATAGCGATGCATGAAAAATCCGCTTTGCTTGGTCGCAGGAAATTTCTTCAGGGTACCGGGGTGGCGCTGGCCTTGCCCTGGCTTGAAACCTTCGCGGCAGATAAACCGAACAAAGACGATTCCCCAAAAAGGTTCGTGAGCATCTATCACCCCGATGGGGTTGGATTACCGCTCAAGTCAGACCCCGCATGGAGGGACTGGTGCTGGTTTCCCAGGGGTGGAGAAAAAGATTTTGAATTCACCAGGGTGCTCGACGTTCTGGAGCCTTTGCGCAGTGAAATCACCATTTATTCCGGGTTGTCCCACCCAGCCGCACGACGGGTGCACGGCCATTCCAACGCCGACCAGTATTTGACGGGCGCGGTTATTCCCGGCCATGGCCCCTACCAGAATTCCATCTCCATCGACCAGGTCTATGCGGAGAAGGCAGAGGCTTTTACCCGCCATGCTTCGCTGGTCATGTCCACCAACGGTGGAATCGGAGGTCCACGTGGCGCGCAGACCCAGTCTTTCAATCGGGAAGGCCGGCCGATCCCAGCCATGAATAAGCCTAAGCAGATTTTCGACATGCTGTTCGTGACAAACGGAAAGGATGCAGCCGAACG
>JBEGQX010000053.1:0-2570 GCA_041180805.1 Planctomycetota bacterium | reverse complement strand
TGATGCTTCTGGGAAAGATTTCCTTGCCAAAATCGGTGGCAAGTGGCCTGGTATTCAATAAATCCAGCAAAGCCTTGCGGTTGAAAAGATATATGCCCATGCTTGCGAGGTAGGGGCGGTTTTTTGCATGGATGTTTCGCTGTAGTAACCAGTTTTCAGTTACCTTGTAAGATTCCACTTCCTCAAGGGTCTTTGGCTTTTCTGTAAAGGAAAGAACCTTGGAGGATTCATCCACTTGTACCACGCCAAACCCGGAAACGGATTGCGCATCCACTGGCAGGGTGGCAATAGTGACGTCGGCTTGGGAATCCCTGTGGAAGCGGTGCAATTCCCTAAAATCCATCCGGTACAACTGATCACCCGAAAGAATCATGACTTCTTTGCATTGGTCTTCAAGAACATACCTTATTTGCTGCCTGACGGCGTCTGCTGTGCCTTGATACCAATCTTGTCCTTCGTTGGTTTGCTGGGCGGCAAGAACTTCCACAAAACCTTTGCTGAAGGGGTCAAACTTGTAACTGTTGGCAATGTGGCGGTGAAGGCTGACGCTTAGAAATTGGGTCAGGACATAGATTCGGTTAAGGCCGCTGTTAATGCAATTGCTGATGGGAATGTCAATTAACCTGTATTTGCCAGCTATGGGAACCGCAGGTTTGCTGCGAAGTTGGGTCAATGGATAAAGCCTTGTTCCTCGTCCACCACCAAGAATCAGGCTTAGAACTTCCTTCATGCTTGCTTCCCGCCGGTTTGATTTCGCAATTTGTTTCCTAAGGAAAAGATATGCACTTGTGTAGTTCAGGAAAACAGAAAAATCACTTTTCGTTTCTATCTTTGCCCTCTTTGTTCCACCAGCGGGCAACCCTTACCGCCATGGATTCCGCATTTTCCACGCAGTCATTGATCGCCACACCCTTCAAGGCATTCCCGCCCAAATAAAGACCCGGGTGATTATTAAGTTCTTTTTCAATCAAGCCGACTTTGTCCAAATGCCCAAGGTTGTATTGAGGGATGGCATTTTTCCAGCGCACAATCCTGCAGAAAAGTGGCGGAGCCTGTACATTCATGATGGTTTGCAGCTCCCGATAGGCCAGGCTGGAAAGGCTATCGTCATCCATGTCCACCAGTTCAGGCCTTTTGGGTCCACCCAAAATCACACGCAGTAATACCATTCCAGCAGGCGCCCTGCCACGGTATATGGAAGAGCACCACTGGGCACCCAGAATGGATCGATTTTCCTTGCTGGGAATAAGGAATCCAAAACCATCCAGAGGTATTGGAATGTCGCCACTGCGAAAGCCCATTATCGCCACCGCGACTTGATTGTATGGAATAGTTTTCAGGTTTGTGGCAATGGGCGGACTGAGGTTTTCTAATAGTTTCGCTTGGATAAATGCCGGGCAGGTAAGAATTAAAATGTCGGATTGGTGCTCTTGCCCTGTTTCATCGGTGGTGATCCATTGCCTTGTTTGGTTTGAATAGGCCACAGAAGTTGCAGCGGAATGGATGATGGATTCAGGGCCTATTTTGTTGGCCAGGGCGGTGATGATTTCGCCGAGTCCGTTTCGCAAAGACCAAAGTCTTCCACTGGCCCTACCGCTTTTGCCCTCAGCTTTCCTTGCGATTCGGTTGGCCTTCAGGCCGGCACTAATGCTGCCATGGTTTACTTCCATGGTATGGATGCGGGGGAAACCTGCCCTTAGGCTTATTAGTCTGGAATCCCCTGCGAAAATTCCTGTCACGAATGGGTCGACCAGTTTCTCGGCGATTTCCTGACCGACTCGGCGTCTGGCGAATTCATCAATTGATTCATCCTGTATGGGAGGTTTTGCGGAACAAAACCTTTCCCAAAGAAGGCAGAATTTTGCCTTCCATGACAGGATGCCAGTCTTAATCAATTCCCATGGGCTTCCTGGCAAAAGTTGAAGCTTGCCATTCAGGAACAAAAACCTGTTTTTGGATGCGGATTCGCTTGCTTCAACAAGTTCTGAATCCAACCCGAGATCCCTGACGAGTTGTAATGTCGAGGGGTTATTATCCAAAAAACCATTGGGCCCGGTTTCGTAGATGAAACCCTCTTCCTTGCGGGTGGCAATTTTGCCACCGAGATCCTTGCCACTTTCAAGAATCGTTACGGATGTATCGGTTAGGTATTGCCTGACACGGAATGCGATTGATAAACCAGAGATACCACCACCCACAATCAGGATTTTTGGCATGATGTTTCGACCCGACCGTTACTTGCGAGTAAATACAATGTCGTCCGTGTGCTCAGTCGTTTGTTTGGGAATTTGTTTTTCAAGGGGCTCTGGCTCTTTTGCTTCTGGAATGTTTTGATCTGATGCCAAGGTTGCTTCTGGTTGGCTTGGAACGAACATTTCAACCATGGATTGGCCTGGAATATGTTCTTGAATTAGGCTTCCATGCCTTCGCGGTTTTCGTTGACTAGCCCCGGGCTTGTTGGAAGAGGTTGCCTGATCATTCATTTCGGAGCCAAATCGGGTAACAATATAGCTTCGGCCGCGTGTGTCCATTTCTAATTCAAGCAGTTCGTTTTTCTCGGCATCTTCCAA
>JBEGQX010000052.1:0-7196 GCA_041180805.1 Planctomycetota bacterium | reverse complement strand
TACTTCCCCGGGTTGAGGACATCCTCGAGGGTTTTCTTGACAAGTTCCTCGTGAATCTTCTGGATGAGGTCATACTGCTTGCGTTCTTCTTCCTCAATGGCGCGGAGGGTGGCCACCAGTTTGTTGATATCTGTCAGAGTACCCATGGCTGCAAGCACCTCATCAATCGCAGTTAGCAACCTCTTGAACTGGGTTCTGGCGGCCTGCAAAGATTCCCTGCCCGCTATCAGCCTCTGGGGCAATGGCTTGGCGGCATCATCCAGATTGGAGCGAAAATCCACCATGGCCCGGGTGGTGGCCGGGAACTCCACCCCCATGATCTTTCGCAGCGGTTCGTGGATGGTTTCAAACACCCTTTTTTGCCTGTCCGCTTCCACCCGGTTTAGTTTCATTTCGCGAAGGATGCGAACATAGGCATCCAGCACCTCTGCCACCGCTGCCTGCCGGGTTTCAAGCGATCGTTCAATTTCCTCGCTGCGGGCAACCATGGGGCCCAACTGAGCCGCCGTCACGCCCGGGGAGGAAAGATCCAGGCCCGTAAGACCCAGTCTGGCCTCGGCCTCCAGCAACTGACCTTTGACAGTTTCCAAGGCCACCTTGTGTTTTTCTTCCTCGCGACCGATCTCCGCCAGAAGATCCGCCTCGGGCACCACCAGGAACAAATAGCGATCCTTGCTTGCAACCAGGTGCGGGCCGGTTTCCACATCGTGATCCAAAGCCTCAAGCCAAAGCTCCATGCGGAATCTTGGTTGATAACTGCCTGAACCACCGGGCTGTGCCAGACCCTGCTTCCACAGTGGGAAATCAGATTTGGGTTCTTCTTCAATGTTTTCGAAGTTATCCGGCTGAATCTGGAAAGATCTCGTGATGGATGGTCTTTGGGAAAGTTTGATCGGGTTGGCCAACTGTTTTTGAATTTCAGCAAGAGGTTTCAGTTCACCCGGGTTTGCTGCCAATAGGGCCCGGAAAGAGGGCAGATTGAAATAGCGCTGATCTTTGGCCAGCTCGGTTTCTTTTGGTTTTCCAGCAGGCAGTACCGCGCCCAGAAATGCCAGCGACCTTACCCCAGAACCCTCTGTGGGAATGAACTGGGTGATGGAAGAAAGCAAAAACAGGGATTTGACATCCAGCGCCTCGGTCTCGATCTTGCGGGAATTGTACGCGTAGCGCACCTGACCAAGCCCATGGGCATCCGATGCGTTCCCCTTGATGGGAATTCGCGCCAGCGGAGTCACCAAAAAACCATCCTTGGTTCGCCTGAGTGAATCCACCTCGAAGTCCACCACGGGGGGGTCATCCGCCTTTGGCTTGATCACCACACCCCTGCGGCCAAGAACGCCCTCGGCATCCTCATATTCAAGGTAAAAGGTTCTCTCCTCGCGAATATTAGTCACTTCAAATCCAAAAGTTTTTGGATCCGTCAAAACCGGGCTCAAGCCCGAAGCCTTGCTTCCATCCTTCAACACGGCACGAATTTGTTTGATATCGGTATCACACGAAGCTGTCACCTTCACATCGCTACCTTCGGGCACCGAAATACGACTCATATCGGAACCCGGTTGCAGCATATCCTGCGCCTCAAACACCTGCTTGAGTCCCTTCAGTGCGGTGCCATCGGCCTCAACCTCGGTGCGGTGGTAAAGATAAGCAGGATGACTTTCCTGTACCATCAGTTTCAAAAGCATGGGAGGCGGCACAAGCTGCAATCTTCTGGCAGAGGTTCGATAGTCCACCGCTTCCAGCGTGAAATCCACCGTCTCTCGCAGATCGGCCATCAGCCCGGTAAACTCATTACCCGCGCCGCGCTGCAATGTCATGTTGTTGCTTGTGGAAGCACCCCAAGACCTTACCAGCACTTGATCCGGCACCTTCAAAAGCCGTAGTTTTCTTCGATATAGACTGCTCTTTTCCCGGGTACGAATTTCCTCCAACGCCTTGCGTAGCTGTGCAAGTGACTCTGATTCTGCCTGGGTTTTTTCCAGATAGACCTCGATCTCATCCAGGGTAATGGCCTCGGCCGCCCGGGCGGGTTTCAGGTCGGCAGGTAGATTTCCCAATTCTGGCAACGGAGCAGATACCCAATCCGGAAGATCAAAAAAAGTGATGGCGCGCCAACCCTCTGGAGGTCTGCGACCGAACAGGTTTACCGCGCTTTCGGATTCCAAGTTCTGCTTTTGCAGATATTCCCGGAATCGTTCCACCGCCCGCCCCGAAGCCCTGCCTGCCACCGCGTGATGAACCGCTCGGGCCTGAAGTGCATAAGGTGGCGCATCCCTGCCAACACGAACGGTCCCGCTATCTGGAAAACCAATCACTTCCACAAATGCATGGCGGGGCCAGATGATATTACGAACTAGAAGATCTCGCTCGGCCCAGGTAATCAACGTATCGTGATACAGGGTGACAGCCCCGGGGGATGTCTCTCCCTCTGGTGCTGCGGGTGCGGCGCCAGCCACAAAAAGTAACAGCCCCAGCAGATACCCACCAAAGGTGAAATGAAGACACCGACGGGCCAGAACTTTCAGCCTTTGCCAGTCCAGTGTCTGGTCGAGGTTCAGGGTGCCAACAATCTGGGCTGCTTCCATTACGGTTTGTTGAACCATTTCGGCAGAGGCACCTCTTTCGCGGGCCCGAACCGGGTCGGCCAGTTGAATGGCGGTAATCAAACGGTCGCCCAGGCTGCCTGGGAATTGTCTTTCAAGCGAAATTGCCAGGGCTTCATCCCTTAGCTCGGTTCGAAACCTGAGAAATAAATTGCGCAGCAGCAGCCAGCCAAAACCACCGACCATAAACAGAAGAGCAGCAATGCGGAAATAGCGGGGCAGAACCTGAACCAGATCAACACCAAACAATCGAAACACCCCATAATCAATCGCCAGGTCGATCCAGATCCAGGCGGCAACAAAGCAAACAATTCCAAAGACCGCATCCAGCAGAATGTATTTCCGGATTCGCTGGCGCAATACATCCAACGGCCCCCGCAGGGTTCCCAGATTGTCAGTGCTTGGAAGGTCGTTCGCCATGAGTTTTCCGCAAGTATCTTCCGTCAGGCAATGCGCAGCAGTTTGCGTGTCAGCCATTCAAAGGAAAGCAAGCCCACCACCACCAAAAGCAGCCAGGATATCTTCACCGGTTTACCCTGCGAAGATGTCCAAAGGGTAAAACCATCATCCCACAAGTCGCGTACCGGCCCGCGGTTGCGCATCTCCTTGATATCCGTCTTCATGCATAATGGAATAAGCGAAGCGCTGCGAAGGTCGAAGAACAGCTTCATCGGTTGTTCACCCTGTTTTTCCTGGGTGTTAAGGCCTGCGGGCGGTTGTAACCTTTGTTTCAGTGTCTCTCGATCCGTATCTGAAAGTCTGGGCAGCACCATTTGAGCGGGGCTGGCCAACTGGTAAAGCAGCGAGAAATCCGGACGCACATTTTCCTTCTCGGGATCGGGTTGTTCAACGACGATGTAATTGCCCGGCAGTTTGTCACCGGTTTCAGGCACATCGAATATCACCTCGTACCTTCCGGGGGATTTCACCAGGAACCTTGCGCGGAACACACCATCGGAACCCGCTCGCGGTGTCATCACCACCTCTCGGGGAATCTCGGAAGCGGGAACTCCTGCCGGTGGATTGATCAAGACCCTTGGTGGCTTCGCATTAACGCCCAGCGGCCTGCCGCCACGGTCATCAATACGGGCCTCAAACTCGATGAAGCGATTGGCCAGGTAGGGGCCGCCAAGGTAGGGTGAAATTCGCCTGCTATCTTTGCCTGTCGCGCCGGCAGCCGCGTAGCGCGCTAGCTTCAACCAGAATCTTTCAAAGTATTGTTCGCGATACTGCCGCAAACGCCATACCTCGCCAGAGCCAACCCACACCACTCTTTTGCCACTGGATGGATCGCTGATAACCACAAATGGTTGCTCCTTGCCATCCTTCAACTTCACCTGGGGGTCGGCAAATCGGGCCACCACCAGCGAACCAGTCTTGGCCTGTTCCACGGGATAGAAACTATAGAAACCACGCTTGGGCTGCCCCTCCTTGCCCTCCACATTGAAATACTTTTCCCAATCCTTCAGGAACTGGGCGTTCTCGCCCTCATCCAGTTTCAGAAATTCCATGTCGGGCGTGGCGCCATCGAATCGAAGCGGCCAGGGGGAATCTGCCTTTCTGTCCATTTCCTCTATGCGGATATCCTTCAGTACCACGGGGTAAAGATCCAGAACAGGCTTCAGTCTTTCACGTTCCTGACCCGGACGGGCAAGCTCCAAGGTGTGCAGGGGGCCTGCAACCACAATAAGGCCACCACCTTTTTCCACCCAGGTTCGCAACAGCTTCATGGATGCATCGTTTACCTGCTTCCAGTCGGGATCAAAGGCTATGATCGCATCGTACGAGGCCAGGTCGTAAATCTTCTCCGCAGGGTCGGGGTTGTTGGAATCGTACTGGTCAGGGAAACGGCTCAACAACCTCTCTGGTGGTATATCCTGCACCACACCCAGTCTTCTGTCCGTTCTGCCGGGGGGATTCTGCAACAAGATGGAAAGCTCGGCCCGCTTCTTTTCCGTTTCGCGCACAAGCAGGGTTCGCACAAACTGGTAATCCCTCATCGGGCCGCTGGCAACCAGCAGTACCCTTAGCGGCTTGTCAATAATGCGAAGCTCAACCGGGCCTTTGCGGGATTCCCTGTCGGCGCTGATCTCGGCCTTGTCTCTTGGCACCCGGGCGGAAAGGCGAATTTCGCTATCGGGGGTCTGGGCTAAAACCCATTTTTTGCCCATGAGATCACCTTCACGAAGCGCGGCCTTTGCCAGCGTGGCGGCATCCAGGGTAAATTCAACTTCAGCGCGGGGCGGGGTTCCACGATCGAACCGGGTTGTCGGCCCTGTAAGAGTGACTTTGTTTCCCAGGAGGATACGAGACTTTTCCGCGGAACCCGCCACGGCTTCCTCAAGCACTATGTCCAGTGGTTCCTCTTTGCCAGACTGGTTACGCCTTGCATGGGTGATGTCCAGGTAGGGTGTGAATTCCTTTTCAGAAAGACCCTCTCCAACAACCTCCACCACCACGCGGAAACGATCTTCCGGCTGAACACGGGATGGGGCGCGAATGTCCGCAATCTCGGTGCGAATTCTGGGACGATCGTCGCCAACCGCCACCACAAATATGGGTATTCGGGCCGCCTGGCATCTTTCCTCGAGATCTCTTAGTGCCTGAACCGATCCTTCCGTGCCACGGCCATCAGAAAATACGATGACCCCCTGCACCATGTGGTTCATCTCACGCTGAACAATTCCTGAAAGGCTGTCCACCAGATTCGTACCCTGAAAATCTCCATTGGCCGCACGCACCCTGCCCGACTCTATCAAACGCTTCAGGCGTTCGGCATCAGCTTCCTTGGTTTCCTCGGGGGGTTTGACATCCTTGGTGGGAAACAACCACGCCAGCCATTGTTCCGGCGAAAACCTGGAGGGCAAAGCGGCGGGCGTATTTTCCTGTTTTTGTTTCTCGCGGTCTTCCTTCAGAAGCGTGGCACCGTCCAGAAACTCGAGATAATCATCATCCAGCGATTTGCCAAACCTGTAGGCAAACACGGGGTTCGATTTTTCCAGCGTGGCCAGGAAGTCGGGGGTTCCTTCCAGCAGAAACCTGCGCACCTTTTCCTGGCGGGTTGGCAGCTTGTCCAGCGGGGCTGATTCCGAAGGAATGTCATCCACCGTATCTGTCATGCTGGCAGACGCATCAAAGGCGGCTATCACTCGCGAACGCGTGGTCTGCTGTTCCCAGGTCTGCTCCGCGGGAAGCAAAAAAGCATAAGCCAGAAGACCGTAGACAATCGATCGCGACAGCCCAAGCAGTGAAGCCCACCACACCCCGATGCTCCGGGAATCACGCAGATACATCCATCCAATGTAAAAGAAGGCCAGAACCAGGGCGGCAATCAGCACCACCACCCAGACCGAGCCGGGCAGTTCTTTGCCAAAAAATCGAATGGGGTCCGACAGTCTTCGGAAGACAAACTCCGTCACCTGAAGCGAGGCATTTTCGTTCATGCGCGCACGCCTCCCGTCAGTGGCACTTTCGTGCCCTCATCTCCTCGCAGGTGATAACTCAAATGCACCGCCAGCGCCTGTTCCGCAATCAGAACCAGCAGAAATACCAGGTAAAGCCAAGGCGACTCGGAAGCATCTGGCAGGCGGTTTTTCAGGGCATCGTAGGTGTCACCGGGGCTCCACACATGGACTTTACCGGCACGTGGGTCGGATGCAAAGCGGTTTGCCTCCAGCTTTTCCCGTTGAGCCCTGCGCAGGTCGCCCTCGGCTTGGGCATCCACATTGAATGCATATGCCTGCAATTCTGCAGGTGGGGCGCTGGCCCCTTCCGTTGGCGCGATGGGGAAGAATTCAAACAGCCAGCTACCGGGTTTTTCTGTCTGGTTGAACGTGAATTCCAGGGTGTTTTCTTTTTGTGAAAGCGCTTGCTCCGCCAGGCGAATGGGTGGCTGGGCCGGTTGATTCTGTGGTACCGCGGAAACCTCGAGCAGAGAATAGGAACCCGCCACCCGGGGCTGATAACGGGAAGCATCAAGGGACATTTTAATTTCATCACCCACCAGGCGGTTGCGATCGCTGCCTTCGCCGGAGAGGTGCCTTTGCAGATCCATCAGGAAAACAGGGTAGCTCCATGAAACAGGGTTTCCCGCGCCCCATTCGTTCCATCCATCGGTTGCACCTGGTATTGTTGGGCGTGTTCCCGCCGAGGTAAGCACAGCAGCCACACGACCCTTGCCAATCTTCCTGCCCACGACCAGGGGATCCCCAAAGAGGATGCTCCTGCGAAATTCCTCGATTTGGCGGGACAGGGGCCGCAGGGAAGCCTGGGACCAGAATTCCTTCATGGAGCCAAGGCCCTGCGCGGCATCACCCGGATCGTTCAGAAGAGTCTCCAACGAAATACCAAAGCGGTACTGTGAATCGGCAGCAAGACTTTCCTTGATGGTCCTCTCGTGCTTGCGAAGCGCCTTTTGGAATTTTTCCTGAGCCGGGTCGTCGTAAGGTATGCGGCCAAGCAACTCACGGGCCCGATCCTTGTAGGCATCACGCTGGCGGTCATCATTCCACCTGCGGTTGGAAAGCAGAATCATTTCCTCGGTCTCGTTGCCCGAGGCATCCCATTGGAAGCGGGGCCTTGCCTGGTAATAAC
>JBEGQX010000051.1:0-7321 GCA_041180805.1 Planctomycetota bacterium | reverse complement strand
GAATTCGGATTCTTGGCACTGGTGACCTTTCCAAAAAGCTGACAGTCAAAGCTCACCATTTTTCAAAGTCCGCGCTTGAAAAGATTCAGGCAAAAGGTGGTACCGCAGAGGTTATTCCACCACCCGCCAAGCCAAAACGAAACAAGATGAAACCAAAGCAATAACCTCATCCTTTCCGGGATCCGGTTTTTAGCTTGAATTATCTTGTCATAACAATGATCATCTCTTGATGATATTCACCGGGTAGTCCGGATTGTTCAGGAAAAGGCAATCAGCGGTTACCCCTTGCAGGAGCAGATAATGGGGAAGTTGAAGGCCATTTTCGCCATCCCTGAACTTCGTAACAAGATTTTAATAACCTTGCTGTTCCTAGCTGTTTACAGGGTGGGATATTCCATTCCCCTGCCTTTTGTCGATCAGCGCTTGATGAACCGCAATGTTGGTCAAGGCGGCCCGCTGGGCGATATTCTCGGATTCGTTTCACTATTTAGCGGTGGTGACCTCAGCAATGCAACCCTTTTTGGGTTGGGTATTATGCCCTACATTTCTGCATCCATCATTTTTCAGTTACTAGGAGCAGTTTATCCTCCATTGGAAAAACTCCAAAAAGAGGGTGAATCTGGTCGCAAAAAAATCAATAACTACACCCGATGGGCAACAGTAGCCATCTGCTTTTTTCAAGCCTTTATGTATGTCCAATTTATCATGCAACCTTCATCTCGAGGAGGTCAGGGTTTTGCACTGACCGAACCAGTGGATTTCAACACCGGTTATTACTGGATTACCATGGTTCTGCTAATGACAACTGGAACGATGTTTTTGATGTGGATGGGTGAGCAAATCGATGAATATGGAATTGGAAACGGTATCAGTCTGATTATTATGGCTGGTATAGTTGCAAGAATTCCCGCTGCAACTGCCTCACTCCTTTTTGAAAATGGAAAACTTAAAGAATCTATCCTCACCTTGGGCAGTGGAACTGGAAACGATATTAGTTTTGAAAAGCTTGTAGTTCTGCTTGTACTTTTTGTTGCAGTTATTGTTGCGGTCATTGCAATCACAAAAGGTCAAAGACGAATTCCCACCCAATCTGCTAAACATGTTCGGGGAAGAAGGGTTTTTGGCGGCACCAGGCAATTCCTGCCTTTGAAGGTAAATCAAGCGGGTGTAATGCCCGTGATTTTTGCCAGCAGTTTATTGGTTCTTCCATATTTTGTGTTTAATTTTATCGCCAGCGCGACTGAATGGAGTTGGGCTGTATTTCTGAAGGATGCCTTTGAAAGGCAAGGATGGGCTTACACTGCTCTATTCATCCTGATGATCTATGTGTTCTGCTATTTTTGGACTGCGATCATATTTAACCCTAAAGATGTTGCAAATAACCTTAAAGATTATGGTTCGTTTATACCTGGTTATCGACCTGGTAAACGCACCGCTGAATATCTTGAGAAAGTTATGATGCGAATCACCTATATTGGTGCTGCATTCCTGGCAATTATCGCGGTGATTCCAACCCTAATCACCAATACCATGGATGTTCGGCAAGAAGTTGCGAGTTTTTATGGCGGAACTGGCCTTTTGATTGTTGTAAGCGTCGCCTTGGATCTTGTGCAAAAGATCAACAGCCACCTTGTGATGAGAAACTACCCCGGCCTTACCGAAGACTAATGAATAGCGAAGTACCTGCAATCAGGCTAGCATTTTTGCCAAAACGTTCTCGCCTTCTTGCAAATCTCCTCGCAATTCTCAGAATAAAATTGGAATTACTTAAGTATTGCCAGTGTTTTAACCATGAATGGAATGGCGATGCGATTAATCCTTATTGGCCCACCTGGTTGCGGTAAAGGCACCCAAGCCAAACTTCTTGCAAAAAGAAAAACCCTTGAGCACATTGGTACTGGTGACCTTCTTAGGGAAGCTATTCGTAATCAGACGAATGTTGGGCAAAGAGCAAAACCATTTGTTGAATCGGGGCATCTCGTCCCCGATGATCTGGTGAATGATCTCATCAAAGAACGTTTCGAAAAAAACGATCGCCCTCAAAACTTTTTGTTGGATGGTTACCCGCGCACACTTGCTCAGGCAAAGGCATTGGATAAGGTGCTGGAAAAAGTAGGCCTTCCCCTGACTTCCGTGGTATTATTTGAAGTAGCTGACGATGAAATCGTAAAAAGGGTTACTGGCAGGTGGAGCTGTCCAAAAATCGGCTGCAAGGCAACCTTTCATATTTTCAACAATCCGCCCAGGGTAAACGGGTTATGTGATGACTGCCATACCCAATTGGTCCAAAGGGCTGATGATCAAGTTGAAACTGTAAAAGCTAGACTTGTTGTATATCACAACGATACGGTTCCACTTATTCCTTACTACAAAGAAAAGAGCCTGCTTCACGAAGTAAATGGAAGTGGTGAAATCGAGCAGGTTTATTCCAACATAGCCAAATCGCTTAATATTCACGGGGTATGCTAAAAAACTTCTTTCAAAACAGGCCTGATTTAAAATCGCCGGAAGAAATCCGGTTCATGCGTGAAGCTGGAAAATTGGTAGCTCACGCCTTGGAGCTTTGCAAAAGCATGGCTAAACCCGGTGTATCAACACTGGACCTCGATAAAGCCGTGGAAAATTTTTACAAAGAGCATGGGGCCCTTTCCTTGTTCAAGGGATACCCTGGAAAAGTCCCCTTCCCCGCAGTCACATGCATATCCATCAATGAACAGGTTGTTCATGGAATTCCAGGACAACGAATCATTCGAGATGGCGATCTTTTAAAAATTGACACAGCCTGCAAGCTGAACGGCTGGTGTGCCGATGCCGCGATATCCATACCTATTGGAACTGTTTCGCCTGAGAAAATTCGGCTTGTGGAAACTGGCGAGCAAATCCTGGAGCTTGCAATTAAAGAGCTTAGTTGCAGAAAATGGTGGACTGAAGTGGCTTCGCGAATGCAACAAATGGCAGAATCAGCGGGATACAGTGTTGTAACCCAATATGTGGGCCATGGAATTGGCAAAAGAATGCATGAACACCCCCAAGTCCCAAATTATGTAAATCGGGAAGTAAGGCGCAACGATTTCCGAATTGAAGAAGGATTGGTACTGGCTGTTGAACCTATGATCAACATGGGACGGCCGGAAACTGAGGTTTTAAGGGATCATTGGACTGTGGTAACACGGGATGGCATGCCAAGTGTGCATGTAGAACATACTCTGGCTGTGCTTCCCGATGGAATTCATGTCATAACATCAAAAGAAGATAGAATATTTAAGCGATGAATTTCAAAAAGTCCTAAGATACTATCTGGATAAGAGGTTACAGCGTTTTTTTTGAAGGCTTTTTTGTTATTTTTACTTGCCGAATGGTGTTTTGACTGGTAAAAAAATAGTTTCCTTAAACCGTCTAACAGACGGGGGTGGAGCAATGAAAGTAAGAGCAAGCGTAAAAAGAATTTGCGAAAGCTGCAAGCTGGTTCGTCGGCAAGGCAAAGTGTATGTAATTTGTACCAATCCTCGTCACAAGCAAAGACAGGGTTGATAAGGGAGTTCTGGTATGCCGCGTCTTCTTGGTATTGATATTCCTGGCGAAAAGCCGACTCATATATCTTTGCGATACATATATGGGATTGGTCCAACCCTAGCGATCAAACTCTGCGAGCAAGCTGGTGTTGATCCCCAAAGGCGGGCCAAGGAATTGAACGAAGATGAAATCAGCCGTCTTTCCAACATTTTAGATAGAGAATATGTTGTTGAAGGCCCCCTCCGCAGGCAAATTCAACAAAATATTGCCCGTCTCAGGGATATTGGATCGTACCGGGGGTCAAGACATCGAAGAAGTCTTCCTGTACGCGGACAAAGAACGAAAACAAATGCGCGCACCCGCAAAGGACCCAGGAAAACAGTGGCTGGCAAGAAGGGTGTCAAGGAATTAAGAGGCTAATCTTCAAATAAACGGCTAATTCAGGGGTTTTCAGTGTCTAAGAAAAAGAAAATTCGTCGTAATGTCAGCAGGGGCGTAGCCCACATACTGGCAACATTTAATAACACCATCGTAACCATTACGGATACGAATGGTGATACTTTATGTTCTGCTTCTGCTGGAACCTGCCAATTTAAAGGCAGCAGAAAAAGCACACCTTTTGCTGCGCAGCGCGCCGCCGAAGATGCTGCATCCAAGGCATTGAAATTTGGCCTTCGGGAAATTGAAGTTAGAGTGAAGGGACCAGGTTCCGGAAGGGAATCTGCAATCACCGCGCTTCAGGCTTCTGGCCTTAATGTTAAGGCTATTGAAGATGTTACGCCGCTGCCTCACAACGGCTGCCGTCCTCCCAAAAGGCGTAGAGTATAATTTTTATTACAACTGGCATCAAACAAGCGATTGAAAAACCATGGCAAGAATAACTGATTCAGTTTGCAAAATTTGCAGAAGAGAAGGCGTAAAGCTGTATCTAAAGGGGCTCCGTTGTGAATCCCCAAAGTGCGCGCTTGAAAGAAGAAACCAGCCGCCTGGCATGCACCTTCGCCGTAACAAGCCAAGCGAGTATGGAATTCGTCTTCGCGAAAAGCAAAAGCTCAAAAGGTTTTATGGTCTTTTGGAAAGACAGTTCAGAAGGTATTTCGAACTTGCTTCCCGTTCCAAACAAAATACCGGAGAAGTTTTGCTGGCTTTGATGGAACGAAGACTTGATAATGTTGTTTGCAGATTGGGCTTTGCACCTAACAGACCAGCAGCCCGTCAATTAGTAGGACACGGTCACGTACTTGTAAATGGAAAACACTGCAACATTCCTAGTGTGCTTCTGAAGCCTAATGATGTAGTTACTATCAAGAATCGAAAGCATTCGATTGACATTGTGCGTCTGCAAATGCAACAAACCTCCCCAAATGTTCCGGATTTTCTTACCATCACCCAGCAGGAACCACCTGAAGGAAAAATGACAAGGATGCCAACCCGTGGTGATGTGGATGCCAGAATTGGGGAAATTCAGGAACAGTTGATCATCGAATTCTGCTCCCGTTAACAAAAGTAGCTGGGAAACCAGAATCTTAAAGATCATTCACCGGACAAAATCAAATTCCGGCTCAAGGCAGGAGATACAAAATCATGCGAATTCGTTGGCGAGGTTTGGAATTACCAAGCAGGGTTTCTGCAGACCGTTCTTCTCTTTCCGATACCTACGGGAAGTTTTACGGGGAACCTTTTGAAAGAGGCTTTGGTGTTTCCATCGGAAACAGCTTGCGCCGTATTCTTCTTTCCAGCTTGGAAGGAAGTGCAGTAACGCAGGTTAAAATTGAAGGCGTTCAACACGAAATCACCACGATTCCCGGTGTTGTGGAAGATGTTACTGACATCATTCTAAATATCAAAAGCCTTGTCGTAAAAAACATCAGCGATCAACCCCAAACCATTCGTATTGAAAAACATGAACGTGGCGTGGTGACTGCTGCAAATATCATTACCACTGAAGCAGTTCAAATCATTAACCCGGAACATGTAATCGCAACTTTGACAGATGATGTGCCATTCAAAGTTGAAATGGTTGTTGAAAACGGCCGTGGATATCGAATGGCCGATGAAAATGTGCAAGGTGACCGTGAAATTGGAGTGATACCGATCGATTCCAGCTTTACACCGGTTGTTCGCGTAAAGTATGAAATTGAAGACACCCGCGTTGGCCAAAAAACCAACTATGACCGCCTTATTCTTGAAATCTGGACAAATGGCACAGTAACACCCCAAATGGCACTGGTTGAAGGCGCTAAAATTCTGCGCAAGCACCTGAATCCATTTATCCAATACTCCGAACCTGGTCCAGAAGTTGGTTTGGAACACATCAACGAACCTGCAGCGCAGGCCAGCGTTGATACCGAACTTGAACGCAAACTTAACATGAGCCTTGCTGAACTTGAGCTTTCTGTAAGGGCAACCAACTGTTTGGAATCCGAAGGCATTTCAACTGTACGTGACTTGGTCTCGCGCTCGGAAGAAGAACTTTTGGAAGTTAGAAACTTTGGCGATACAACCCTCAAGGAAGTTAAGATTCGCCTTGAAGAACGCGGTCTTAAGCTAGGCATGAGAGCCGCATTGAGCCGTCGCTAATTATAATTGAACCTTAAAAATAAGGCCGTTAGCTATGAGACATTTAAGAAAAGGAAGAAGGCTTGGCAGAAATCAGGAGCATCGTATAGCCCTGTTTCGCAATCTAACGGTTGCCCTGCTGACCCATCGGCGCATCATTACCACTGTAGAAAAAGCCAAGGAAGTACGTGGTTTTGTTGAAAAGCTAATCACCTTGGCAAAAAAAGGCACCCTGCATTCCAGAAGACTTGCCTTGGCAAGACTTCGAGATAAGGATGCTGTTGAGCATTTATTCAAGGAAATAGCACCGCTGTTTGCCGACCGACCCGGCGGCTACACCCGTGTTATTAAGCGCCTTGAAAGAAGACTCGGTGATGGCGGAGAAACAGCATTTCTTGAATTAGTACTTAAGGATGAAGCCTCTGCAGAATCCAAAGCTCCAGTAGTTGCTGGTGAAGAGAAATAATACCAAAAGATTTTAAAGCCCGGGTTACCCCCGGGCTTTTTTATTTTACCTATTCAACCAAACAATGCGGGTTGACTTTATCCAATTCAAAAGTTATCAGAACCAGTGAATTCGAAATCTTGTTCGGAGAATCTGGAAAATGACTGCTAATGTTTATTCCCTTGTATTAACCCTTTTAAGCACCCTTTCAGGCATTGATTTAAAGGAATCCATCAAAGCCGAGGATTGCGCCAAGGTTACCATAGAATTATCCGTTAAAGGGGATCTAAAAGTTCAAAGGGAAACTAAAAGCGTCAGCATTCCACTGACAGGCACAGCGAGTCACGTTTATTTTGAAAAAGTCCTTGGAGTAAAATCCGAAGGTTTACCAACTAAAGTTGCCAGAAAGTACAAAAAGGCCGAGGCAACATTCAAGGTTGATGGAAATACCACTCAAAGAAAGCTTCGTGAAGAAAGAAGCCTTTGTGTGGCACAAAAACCCGAGAACAAGCTCTATTTGTATTCACCCCAAGGAGCTTTAACCAGGGAAGAGCTTGAACTTACCAGTGAACACTTTGATTCTCTATCCCTTTCAGGACTTTTATCTGGCAAAGAAGCCAAGACCGGCGATACCTGGAAAATTCCAGAACAGACCATTCAATCGATTTGTAATTTTGAAGGCATCGAAAATCACAACGTTAACGCCTCGGTCATCGACATTGGCTCTGACAATATTAGCATTAAAATTGAAGGAACAGCAATTGGTGTTGAATCAGGGGCACAGGTAAAGTCAACCATTACCGG
>JBEGQX010000050.1:0-11534 GCA_041180805.1 Planctomycetota bacterium | reverse complement strand
CTGGCCTTCTGGCAATGAACCCGGATATTTTATTACTGGATGAACCATCACAATTTCTGGATCACCGCAATCGCAGAAACCTGATCAACTTACTAAAGCAAAACAGTCATACCAAATTAATTGCAACGCATGACTTGGAAATGGCCTTGGAAATCTGCTCCCGTGCTGTTCTGATTTCGAATGGAAATGTGGTCGGCCAAGGCCCCATTCATGAGCTTTTGGGCAATCAATCTCTTCTCGCAAGTTTAGGCATGGAACAACCTCACTCCCTTGCCCCACGCAGCTAATCCAAGCTTAGGTTTTCCCAATTGGATTTTTCGGCGAACTTCCTTGTCCATTCAAAAGACTGGGCATTTCCCTCGGAAGACCATTTCAGATTCACCGGTCGGGGCGCAAGCATTGCCAAAGCCTGGGGAATATCCAAAACACGAAGAACATTCAGGAATATGGGCCCCTGATAATGGGATGCAGACAGGTTTTCAAAATGAAAAGCAGCTATCTGTGGTTCAAACATCCCGGCATACAATCCCAGGGCTGCCATTTCTCCTTCCGCCTTGAATTCCAATACACTTTTGCCGGGGAAGTTTTTTACCACTTGCGCCGCCCTGAGTATGTCCCACACCCGTTGTCCATCCAGCGTTTGCCCCAGCAACGCAAATCTCCTTCGAATCTGAAATGGAACAGGCTTCCCATCCACCAGAAATGTATCACTCCAACGGGTCAACCCAATACCTCGAGGGGCAAAGAAAAAATATTCCGCTTTTTCAGATTCTAGCTTCTCTTTAAGCTTCTGAATTTCAGTTGAATTGCCAGGAAGGTTTTTACCCTCCACAAGGATTGAAGAAAACTCCTTGCCAAGGTTTAAAACCATGGTCTGCCAGCTTTTTTCATCCAAAGGTTGCAAAACCCTTTTATCAGATGCTGCAATGCTTTCCGATGCCATCGCAAAGAGCCTTAATGGTGTATCCGCATCCGCTTGAAAATCCCATGCCGTAAGCCTGACACCACCCCAAACCACATCCCCAACTTTGCGAACATTCAAAGAGGCATTCAGGGAATATTGGCCCGATGCCCAATTTCGAAAAACATCATCCCGGAGTTTCTCCAGGGTCGCATCCTTTTTATTCGTCCACCATCTTTCAAAGGAAGCCTCCTGCGATGCAATCCTTCTCTTGCGATGCAATCGAAATCTTCCCAGCGAGAAAAGGGAAGTTTCCTCAGGTAATTCCCAGGATGGTGTTTTCACAAAGGTTTCGTGCAAACGGGTGTTGAGTTGATCGGCAGGTTGCTGGTCGAGAACTTTGAGCAACTGAGGGGCAAGTTTCACAGGCCGTTCCGGCGCACTGGGGCCATCCATTCCCTTGAGCCAGCGATTCATCCAGGAATTGATTCCATTTCGAAGTTCCACGGTATCCACATGGATGCCCTTGGTTTCCAAAAGGGCGAACTTTTCCGAAGCACCCATCAAGCCATAGATTTCCTTCACTTTGGGAACCATCCGTTGGTACCCGGGGACTGGAAATATCGGGTCCTCGTCACTGTTGCCCAACATGACGGCACGCGGCGCACAAAGGGCTATTAGCTGGGTAAAATCCCATTGATACAAGTTGTAGAAGTACATGCAATCACAGTGGCCGGTAATCACACCAGGCTTCACCCGGGGGACAATTCCTTCCAGCAAATGGGCCTGAAGGTCTGCTATTCCAGCCACAGGTACTGCACATTTGATGCGTTCATCCGCGGCAGCTATCCACCAGGAAGTGGCCCCACCACCGCTGCGACCGGTGACTCCCAGCTTGTTGCCATCAATTTCCGGACGGGTCTCCAGGTAATCCAGCGCGCGGATGGCGTTCCAACATTCAATTCCCGCCGGGGTGTACCCAAGGCACTGCCACCACCACATGCCACGGTTGTAAGTACCGTGATGAATGCCCTCGATCTCCCCCAACTGCAAGGTATCGATAGCCAAACATGCGTAGCCATTCTGGGCAAACCATACGGGGTGGTAGTGATAATGCGCCTTGCTTCCGTATGAAACTGGAACCATGCGACCATCCCGCATTTCCTGAACAACCACATTTCCATGGCCGCAAACATAAAGGACCGCGGGAACTTTTCCGGTTCGCCGGCGTGGCAGGTAAAGGTTTCCAGTCACATACAACCCAGGCGAAGATTGAAACTGAACTTTTTCCACGGTGAATTCATCTTCGATGTGAATTCCGGTTACCACCGGTTTCAGGGAAGTTTTTTCAGGCATCGGCCAGAGGCCAAGCATCTGAAAATATTCCTGTCTTAAACGGGGAACAGCCCTTAGCCAGTCGTCTTTGGTGCGAATGTCCGCCAGAGCACTGGTTCGAATGCGAGAAACCTGATTTCGAAAATACTGATCCCGGACAGCATTACCACGGGCCACATCCTCAAACTCGGCGGCAGCCAAAAAGTTTTGACAACAGGCATAAGTCCATAAAAAGAGAGTTAAATGACAAAGGTTTTGTTTCATGGCATCTTTCCTGGGGGGTGGGATGTCGTTATCGTAATCAGCCAGAGATTTGGATTGCAATCAAATTCAAGAAACATCACGATTCAAGAACGATTTCAAGCAAGGATGAACTTTCATGAACCAACAACCCAAAACGCTGCAGGAAATACCATCACCTTCCCTGTTATTTTTTGTGGAGGAGATAGAACACAATCTGGATACCTGCCTAAAGTGGGTGCAAAACAAGCCGGAACGCCTGCGCTTGCATGTAAAAACCCACAAGTGTCCGGAAATCATCAAGATGCAACTCGCCAAAGGGCTGAACAAACACAAGGCAGCCACCATTGCCGAGAGCGAAATGCTCGCAAAGTGTGGAGTGAAAGACGTTTTCCTAGCCTACCCGGTTCTTGGGCCAAATATTCCAAGATTTGTAGACCTATGCAACAAATACCCTGAAACCAGCTTTTCCATCAGCATTGATTCCGAAGAAAGCCTGCAAGCCATATCCCAAAGCCTTGGTGAAATTCATCAGGCAACCATGGATGCCTATCTGGACCTTGACCTAGGAATGCACCGAACCGGGTTCCCCCTTTCAGGCAAAGTGGATGAGCTTTACGCAAAAATAGCCGAAACGCCCAAGCTTCGACCGATCGGCTTTCAAGCTTACGATGGACACAACCATAACCCGGATTTTGAGGAGCGTAAGAAAGAATTCAACCGTTACTGGCCGGAAGTTCTGAAATGGAAAGCCAAGCTGGAAAAAGATGGTTTCCCTTCGGTTCGAATTATTGCGGGTGGAACACCTTCCTTTTTGCTGTATAGCCAGCAAAACATGGATGATTTGGAATGTTCCCCAGGCACTATCACCCTCTATGACCTGAATTACATGAGCAAATTCAAGGAACTTGCCCCCTTTCGCTTTGGCGCTGGCCTGTTAACCAGGGTGATCAGCAAGCCGGGAAGCCGGAGAATCACCACGGATCTCGGCTACAAAGCTGTTTCCGGCGACCAGCCAGCCCCCGAACGCTATTTTTTCAAGCACCACCGCGATTTCAAATTCTTGGGACACAGTGAAGAACATTTGATGCTGGAACATGCCAACCCTGAAAATTTCAAGCTGGGAGAACCACTGCTTGCCATTCCGGGCCATGTCTGTCCAACTGTTTCCCTGCACAAGTTTGCCTATGCGATCTCGCAAGGGCAGATCAAAGGCACCTGGGAAATCATCGCCCGCGACAGGGACATTGGTTGCTAGAATTACTTGCTGGCGATTTGGGCATGGGCAACTATAATCTCTAAAGCTTTCAATCCTTCGAAAACCATGGCAAGGAAGATTTTTCATGGATGGCGAACTCGCAGAGTCAAACCTGACACCCAAATACAAGCGCGTTATCCTGAAACTTAGCGGGGAGGGATTTTGCGCCCCTGGCAAGTCTGGAATCAGCATTGATGAAACACTGAATTTTGCCCGCCAGGCGCAGCGAATTGTCCAGCGGGGCGTGCAATTAGCCATTGTGGTGGGCGCGGGGAACATTTTGCGTGGCGCTCAGTTCAGCGCAGGCGGGGAAGTCATCAAGCAAGCTTCCGCTCATTACATGGGCATGCTTGCCACCGTGCTTAATGGCATGGCCCTGCAAGAAGCATTAGAAAGCCTGAACTGTGAAACTCGCCTTCAAACTGCCATTCGTATGGAAACCATCGCAGAGCCCTACATCCGCAGGCGCGCTGTCCGCCATTTGGAAAAAGGGCGCATAGTCATCCTTGCTGGTGGAACGGGCAATCCGTTTGTAACCACGGATACCGCCGCGGCACTTAGGGCCAGGGAACTTTCCGCAGAAATTCTTTTAAAGGCCACCAAGGTGGATGGCGTTTACAGCGAAGATCCAGAAATGAATCCCCATGCTGTACGCTACGAAAAGTTGACATACACCCAGGTATTGCGAGATAATTTGCGGGTGATGGATATGTCCGCCATCAGCATGTGCAGGGAAGGCAAAATGCCCATTCTTGTCTTCAATTTCAAAAGGGATGGCAACATCGAAAGGGCTATCGCGGGACACACTATTGGAACCATGGTTAGTGAATAGGTTTTCACCCACACAAAGGCAGGTACTTCTCCCATGAACAGAGATCAGATCCTTAAAGATACCCGGGAACGCATGGAAAAGGCTCTTAATGTCTTTCTTGATGAACTTAAGGGATTGCGCACCGGCAGGGCCACCCCGGCGTTGGTGGACAACATTCGTGTAGATTACTACGGATCACCCACACCATTGAAGCAGCTTGCCCAGATCAGCACACCTGATGCCCAACAGATCATGATCAAGCCGTTCGATGCAAACTGCCTAAAAGACATCGAAAAGGCCATTCGATCCAGCGATCTTGGAATGGCACCAAATAATGATGGCAAGGTCATCCGTTTGCAGGTGCCCTCCATGAGCGGTGAACAACGCCAGAAGATGGCCACCCGCATCAAGAAGATGGCCGAAGATTCCAAGGTTTCCTGCCGAAACATCCGCAGGGACGGTAACAAGTACTTTGAACAGGCAGAAAAGGACAAGGTCATGACCGAGGATGAACGGGATTCCGGCAAGGAAGAAGTTCAATCCCTGCTCAAGAAATACGAAGACAAGATCGGCGAACTTGGAGACAAAAAATCCAAGGAAATCATGGAACAGTAATGAATGACATTTTTTGACCATATCCTACTGCCCTGGTATTCCGGGGCAGCTTTCTTTTAGGGGTCTTTGCATGAACACGCTTCAGGAAATCGTAGCCCTGTTTCCTGATTGCAAAACCAAAGGCCTGAGTTCAGCCCAGGCAGAAACCAGCCGAAAACGCTTTGGGGCAAACCATCTTACGCCGATACCTTCTGTCCCCATCTGGCTGCGGTTCCTGGAAAAATTCGACGAAGCGATCATCAAGATTCTTCTTGCAGCAGCGATTCTTTCCTTTTTTATCGAACTATTTCAGGCCTCCGAACTTATTTACGGCTGGATAGGGTTGGCCACGCTGATCATCCTGTTTCTGCCAGCTTTCATTCATCCCAAAACCAGACATATTGCACCCGCCGGGCTGGCGTTCTTTTCCTTCCCGTTAATACTTCTGGGAATCATTTCAGGACACACACCCATCGAGGGAATCGCTGTCATGGTGGCGGTCATTCTAGCCACCGGAGTAGCCTTCCTAAGTGAATGGAAAAGCGACCGGGAATTTGAAAAGTTAAACCAGAACAGGCAGAACATTCGTGTAAAGGTGTATCGAGATGGCACGGTTCGCAACACCACCCTGGATGAGATTGTGGCGGGTGACCTGATTGTATTGGCAACAGGGGATGAATTACCCGCGGATGGAATCGTACTGCAGGCCAACAGCCTGGAAATTGATCAATCCCTGCTAACTGGTGAGTCAGAACCGGTGGAAAAATCACCTTTCACTGAAAACCAGCCAGCCATGGATCCCATGAACCCTTTCTCGGTATTTCGTGGCACCCAGGTAATTTCCGGCACAGGCACATTTCTAGTGCTTGCAACCGGTGATACCACCATGATTGGTACCATTGCCAGCCATCTTGGCTCCGAGAAAACCCCGTCAGATACCTCGCTTGAATCCAGGCTTCTTGGCAAGCTTTCATCCCATCAGGCAACCACACCACTGCAAGAAAAGCTTGAGGTACTTGCCGGTCAAATCAGCAACGCGGGGTACATTGCCGCAGTGGCTATTTTTCTAACATTGGTGGTCAGGGGGACATGGTTCACCACCCCTGCTGAAATATTCTTACCGGCAAATTCCACCGAGTTATTTGAAGTCTTCCACAAACTGCTTCGCTACTTCATGTACATGGTCATCATCATTGTGGTCGCCGTGCCAGAAGGCTTACCCATGAGTGTGACCATTTCCCTCGCTTTGGCCATGCGAAAAATGACCCGGGCCAATTCTCTGGTTAGACAACTCGTCGCCTGCGAAACCATTGGGTCCGCCACTATTATTTGCACCGACAAAACCGGCACCCTTACCCTGAACCGAATGACTGTTGAAAAGATCATCAGTGGTGATGGCACCATTCACCCCTTGGGAAGCCAACCATTCAAACCGATGGCATCTGAAAATGGCACCATTCCCATTCACCCCACCGAATGGATGACCTTAAACGCTGGCCTAAACTCCACAGCCCATTTGGATTCCAACGGCGCAGGATTGGGAAACTCCACGGAAGCGACCCTGCTGGTATGGCTTAATCAGCATGGGGTTGACTACCGTAAACTCCGTGAAAAGACCAATATCATGGGTCAAAACAGTTTTTCATCGGAAAGAAAATGGATGGATACCACCATCCAGATCATGGAAAGTAGTTTCAGGCTCGTCAAAGGCGCCCCGGAAATCATCCTGGCCGAATGCCAGCATTACATGGCTTCCGATGGAATGATCAAACCTATTACTCCAAAGGAGCGAGCCCTTCTGGAAAATGTCATTTTTGCCCTGGCAAGCCAGGGGAACCGAATTCTGGGGACGGCATTTGAGGATACCTCCTTAAAAAATATCGAAATCGGCAGACTAGTCCTTACGGGTTTTTACGCCATTCGAGATCCCTTGCGTCCCGATGTGAAGGAGGCAATTGCGGCCTGCCAGGAGGGAGGCATTCAAATCCTGATGATCACCGGGGACAATCCAAACACTGCCGTTGCCATCGCAAAGGAGGCAGGACTTTTAAAAAACCCGGAGCATGAGGTGCTTACCAGTACTTCGATGGCTCAAATGACCGACATGGAACTTTCTGAAAAGCTGGCACAAACCCATGTTCTGGCACGCGCCAAACCGCTGGACAAATATAGGGTCATAAGACTCTTGCAGGAAAAAGGTCATGTGGTTGCAGTTACCGGTGATGGCACCAATGATGCCCCCGCCCTGAAAAAAGCCGATGTGGGTCTGGCGATGGGGATATCAGGCACTGAAGTAGCCAAGGAAGCCAGCAAGATTGTGATTCTTGATGATTCCTTTTCCACCATCGTGAAGGCTGTCTTGTGGGGACGAAGCCTTTACGAAAACATCCAGCGGTTTCTTCAATTCCAGCTTACAATCAATTTAAGCGCACTAATCATCGCTTTTATCGGGCCATTGATCGGCATCCGTCCACCATTTACCATCCTCCAGCTTCTCTGGATCAATGTGATCATGGATAGCTTCGCGGCGATTGCTCTTTGCTCCGAGGAACCTGATCCCAACCTGCTAAAACTTCCACCCAAAAAACGAAATGAAAGCATTCTTTCCAGGTCCATGCTCTGGAATATAGCAACCACTGGATTATTCATGGTTGTGGTAATGATCGCATTGCTTTTGGGAATGAAGCATTTTCATTGGCTTTCTGGAGACCAACTTCCCAATACGGCATGGGAATTCGCGCCTCTCAACGAGCATCAAATTTCCATGTTCTTTTCAGGTTATGTATTGATGCAGGTTTGGAACATGATCAATTGCAGATCACTGCGGCCAGGCCAAGGGGTGTTTCGTGGAATCCTGCGCAACAAGGCGTTCCTTGCAATCATGGCAACCATCGTGGTGGTACAATTGCTAATCGTTCAGACAGGCTATAAAACTTTCATGGTTACACCCCTTGGATTATTTGACTGGCTGGCAATACTCGTCTGTTCCTCCGTGATTCTTGCGTTTGGTTATCTCAATCGATTCTTACAGAAAGTATTTTTGAAATCCCCATGAACAATCTGACCCCGGAAGAAAAGCAAGACCTTGCAAAAATGGCGACCAAGCTTGGTGTGGACACAGCATCCCGCCATGTGTTTCTTTGTGTTGGACCCAACTGCTGCCCGGAGGAGGAAGGCCTAGCTGCCTGGGAGGAACTTAAAAAACAGATCAAGGAACACAAATTGGATCAGGGGAATTCCACATGTTTTCGCACAAAGGTGGGTTGCCTTAGGGTATGCAAAAACGGGCCGATAGCCACCGTTTACCCGGAAGGGACATGGTACGCAGGCCTTACAAAAAATAAGATTCCAGAATTTGTGCAAAAACATTTGCAGGAAGATAAACCCGTCGAGGGATGGATTTTCACAACCCATCCCCTTCCCAATCAGGAATCCAATTCTTCCGCGAGGGATTCCTGAAGACCCTTGGTTGTTCTAACACCGCTGGGGGTGATTCGGTAGCTTGACTGAAGAAATGATCCACCATCCCTGCCAAGAATGGTTTCCAAATTCTGCTCTATCCAACCTTGCGCGATCAATTCGCCATGCATTTTTGTGATTTCGTTCGAGGTGGCCCCCTCAAGTTCCATGACCCTGGCCTGCCATGCGGATCGTTCCTCAGAGGAAGGCCTGTAATAGCGCATGAGAAGGTTTTTGATCAAATCCATGCTTTGTGATTCACTCATTCCCTGTTCCGGCCAAAAGACTGCTTGTGAATAACAAACTTTTATTCGACCAATGGGAAGAGGCAAGATAGGACTTTGGGCCAATGGCGTGAAAATTTGCCCTACCATGATGCGGGCGGAAACGGTCATGCCTCGCGAACCTTTGGGTGGGGTTGTACCGCTTCTAACGGGAATGCTGGCTGGCTCTCGCCAGTCTAACACCTTCCACGGTGATGAAATATTTCGAAAGCAGGCAGGGATATTCCTCTGGGGGAACCTTTATTTCTCCGCGGAGGTAAGCCAGAAACTGGTTAATGATCCTGGCAAAATGGGATTCGTGACCCGACTTGAGTTCCCTGGGAATCAGCAATTGGTAATCTTCCTTGATCTTTTGAAATTGCAATCCCGGGAACAAAGTTTGAAGGCTATTTACTTTTTGTGCCAATTGGCTTTCAAACAAAGGACCTGATTCCCCAGCAGAACGTATAAACATTTCAGATTTGTAGTTTGTGGATTCGTTCTGCCGAATCTCCAATCTGGCTTTGGTTCCCCTGCATACCGCGGAATAGGTATCCAAGCCATCCGGCCCGGCCATGAAATCCCAACGGGTATCCACATGAACCCCAAGGCCTCTAACCTCAAAATCCACCGTGTTATTTCCAAAATAAGTCAGGCAGTCCCCTTCGATCCAGTCCTCAAAAAAATCCGGATACCTTTCCAATCCAGTTGCTGCCTGAAATTGAGATAGATCCAGAACCGTGGGCCAGCGGGTTGCCTTGGTTACCCGAATATCGTTTCGGTGATCGATGGATTGACCGGGGAACAGGGTCCAAATGGCAAGATCCACCAGATGAACACCGACATCAGCAAGCCCTTCCCCCTGCTCTCCTATGTCAAAAAAAGAAATTGGCCGAAGAAGCGGATTGCCGTTCACCTTCTTGCAAAGGCTGTGACTGCTTCGCATGGAAAAGGCGGGTTTTGGGCCAGTGACAAAGTCACCAAAAAGATCCCTGTCCGCGACGATTTCCCGCTGCAATCGTGATACAACCTCATGCCTCTCGGTCATGATGTCCAAAATCACCAGGTTTTTCTCCCTGGCAATTTCAATGGCCTGTTCCAGCAATGGTAAATCCCGGCTGTCAATGATCCAGGGTTTATCCACCAGAACATGCAACCCGTTCTTCAAACACTCCAAAATCTTGTGGATTTTTTCACGATTATGCCCGGCCAGAACCACCGCCTCCGCGGGTTTTTCCTGAATCAGCCTTTTCAGAGATTCCGGACCGGCATGAACTTCCAGTTCCCATTCGGTGGGGTTTTGTTCCCGCCTGTTAAAACGATAGATGAAGTTCTGATAACTGATCACTTGGGAATCCAGGGGGCCATACACATGGATTTTTCGGGAAACCCCCTCAAGAGGCTCCTTGAATACAAGCGCGGAATGAAAGTGCCCCGGATCCAGAAGGGCAAATGTGTTGAGACGGGCTGCCATGTTTTTACCTTGGTTACGCCAGAAGCTTGTTCACCACTTCGCCATGAACATCTGTCAGGCGGAAGTTTCTTCCCTGAAATTTATAGGTAAGCTTGAGATGATCGACACCCATCAGGTGCAGTATCGTGGCGTGTAAGTCATGCACATGCACACGATCTTCAACGGCTGAAAAACCAAATTCATCGGTTTTCCCAAGATGATGGCCGGGCTTGGTTCCACCACCAGCCACCCACATGGTAAACGCATCAATATGATGGTTGCGTCCTGTGGTTTCTCGAATTTCGGACATGGGGGTACGGCCAAATTCACCACCCCAGATCACTAAAGTATCGTCCAGTAAACCCCTGCGTTTCAGATCGGTGATCAGGGCCGCACATGGCCTGTCAATTTCCCGACATACCTTCTCAAGGCCGTTTTCCAGATTAATGTCTCCACCACCGTGATGATCCCAGTCTGTGTGATATAGCTGGACAAAACGCACTCCACGCTCCACCAGCCTTCTAGCAAGGATACAGTTCCTCGCGAAGGATGGCTTGGCAACATCCGGCCCGTATAGTTCGAGCGTTCGCTGGTCTTCCCGGGAAAGATCTATGAGCTCTGGCGCGCTGGACTGCATGCGATACGCCATCTCGTAGGATGCGATGCGGCTAGCGATTTCAGGGTCACCGGTGGTTGACAGCCGTTCCTGATTAAGGGTTTTAACAGCGTCCAGTACATCCCTTTGCTCGTGATCGGAAATACCCCTGGGGTTGGAAAGATTCAGAATCGGCTCTCCAACACCACGAAGAGGCACACCCTGGTAATTTGTGGGAAGAAACCCACTTGACCAGCAGGCGCTCCCACCCCTGGGCCCTCTGGGGCCAGACTGAAGAACCACAAAGCCGGGCAGGTTTCTTGATTCACTACCGATTCCATAAGTCAGCCAGGAACCCATGCTGGGGCGACCAAACTGGGCAGAACCGGTGTTCATGAATACTTTGGCGGGTGCATGGTTGAACACATTGGTGGCCATGGACCTTATAACGGTTATCTGGTCAGCAACACTGGCCATGTTTGGCAAAATCTCGGAAACACTTGCGCCGCTATTCCCATATTTTTTGAACTTTCTGGGGCTGGCCATCAGTTTTGGTACTTCCTTCGAGAAAGTATCCATGAAAGCGAAGCGCTTCCCCTTGATGAATTCCTGGGGAATCGGTTTG
>JBEGQX010000049.1:0-8086 GCA_041180805.1 Planctomycetota bacterium | reverse complement strand
ATTTTCCCGGAATTTTGCTTACCCTGCTTTTCAGCCTGATTTTGTTTGTCCGAACCGGATTTGTCTTTCTTCTGCTGGTTGGCCTGATCTTGGTTTCTCTTTTGTTTTTCAGAGTTGGAATCCTGCTTCTGGGAGGAGGATTTCTTTTGCTGGGACATCGATTTCGAGGAATTTTTCTGGGAATTTCGATCCTGCTGTTTTTTCAAAAGCTTGTCCAGATCTTCAAGAATATCACGTTGTTTTTGAACCGTTGCATCGCTGACTTCCAAGTTACCCAGTCGATCCTCGACATCCTTTAGGTTCTTTTCAATCCGCCTGAGAATCTCGCCTTCCTCCTCTGCCGGTGACACTGCAGTGGAATCCTTGCCAGAATGATCCGGGGAGCCAGCCTTGGAGTTTTTAACATCTTTTGGGTCGGGCAAATCCTTCTTTGTTTCCGGTTGTGCCTTTGCCGGTTCAGGTGGATTAGTCTTTTTCTTTTTAAGACGGACAGGTTCTTCGTTGGTGGGTGGTTTGTCCTCCTGAGCAATCACGAGGCCCATCATCAAAACCATGCAAGGTAGCAACCAAAGCCTGGGAATCATTTGGATGGGTCCTCATTTTGTTCCGGAGACTTTGCATCCAGAAACAACTGCATAAGCTCGCCCACTTCTCGCTGGTCTTTTTGCAACTGGATCATTTTGCGCCTGTCGTCCTCGGTCATCTGGGCAGGGTTAAGATACTTCCCGGAAAGATCACTGGTTTTGGCCAAAAGGTCAGCCTGCAAGTTTCGCAACAGTTTCAATTGCGCCAGTGATGGTGGCTTGCTGGAGGGTGTTCCACCAGCACCCTGCTGGCCCCCATCTCCCTGTGCGGATTTTTGCTGATCTTCCCCGCCCTGTCGCTCGGCTTCCTGTCTTGCCGCCAAATCAGCCATCTCCTCGCGGATGGAATCCAAAAATTGGCTCAATCTTTGAATAGACTCACGTTGCAAAGGCAGCACCTTTTCCGCCATGGGGGGTCCCTTGGCCTGTGTTCTTGGGTTCCTGGCAGACTCTCGGGAGGCATCCACCATACAGCGCTGTGCCAAACCAATCACCTTGGCAAACACCGGCAAACCTTCCAATTCCCTTGAGGAAACCGTTTGAATCTCCTCCGCCAATCCCGCTTGAGCCCTGACAAAAGAGGCTATCGAAAGCAACTGGGCCCTGCTCCATGTGCCTTTTTCCTTAAGCAACTGATCCAACCGCAAGGATTCCGCAACCAATGCCTCTTCACGTTGTAGCAATTGCTTGAAAGTATCCGCAATTTTTTCCAGCCTTTCCCTTTGAAGCTGATTTTCAGCTTCTCGAACCTGTTTTTCTATCTCCTCGATCTCGCGCTGAAGGCGCTGTTTTACCGCTTCGATGTCATCAACCGGGGACGATGATTTTTCACCATCCTCCCTTCGGAGCATTTTGGCCGCCTCTTCCAGATTTTCCGGATCAAACTCATCATTCATTCGGCTGAGATTGCGAGCGGTCTCCTCGATCTGGCTGGCTAGCTGTTCCATTTCGCCCTTCTTGGGCATGGTTGGTTCGGAGCCTTTTTTGGCTTTAAGCTGATCCAGTTTCTCCCTGGCATTTTGAAGCTGATCCCTGGACTCTTTCAATTTTCGGGCAAGCCTTTCCGCCTGGGGACCGCTGCGATCTTCAAGACTATCGAGCAATTCCTGAACACTTTCACGGGCTTGTTCCTGGGATTTGATGGCCTCGCTCAACTGATTTGCCTCAATCTGTCGCCTTGCTTGTTCAGAACTTTCACGGAGCTTGGCCACCTCGGGCTTTTGAAGCGCCTTTTGAACCGCCTGGGCTATCTGGTCCGACTTTTTGGAATTCTCCCGGGAAGCTTTTTCCATTTTCTCCAGCATGGCGGAAGTCCCACGCTCCAACTTTGCTTGCTGTTCAACCGCTCCATCAAGCTTTTCCAGGGATTTTTCATCCAGTTCCTGACGCTGCTTGCCAGCATTTTGGGGAGTTTGCCTTCGAATATCCTCCAACTTTCTTTGCATCTCCTCCATCTGTGCCATCACATCCCTTGCGTCCGAACGCATTTCCCGAATTCCTGCAAAAGGCTCAAGCTTTTCCAGCATTCGCACCATGGCGCCATCCAATTCCTTCTGACTTTCCATGACCTGTTGCAATTTTTCCAGTCTCGCCTGGCCGGACATCGTCTCGTCATCCAATTTTCGCAGAGCATCTGACACCTGTTTTTGGGCTGCGGGAAGAATGTTCGAATCCACCTTGTTCAAATCCTGCAGCAATTCGCGAATTCTCTCCAAGGAGGAAGATGCCTTCATATCGTTGGATTGGGCCAGCTTGCGTGCTTTTTCAAGTTCCCCGGTCAGGCCGTTTTCCTTATCCAGTAATCGATCCCTGAGCAGGCGTTGCTCCTGTTCCAGGCGTGAAAGTTTTTCCTGCAGGGCGTTCCCAAAAGCACGGGACTCTTTCAATTCCTGGGCAAGTTTTTCCAAGGATGCCAGCGATTCCGACTGGGGTTTGCGGGCACGCAACAATTCCTGCCGGGCTTTTTCCTGTTCCCTTTCCAATGCAAGTTCCAGGCTGTTCTTGTCGGCGATGCGAACCTCAATCCATGGGGATGCGCCAGGGTTCTTCAATGGCAACACACTGTCATGGTCATCGGCAACAAGGCGCACCGAGAAGCGTTCGGAAGGTTTCCAGGAAGTGCCATCCCGCTTTTTCCATTGGGACGGTTTCAGCACAAAATCTTGCAGGGCACTTCGATTCACTTGCAGACCCTTTTGAGTACCCGACTCCAGAGGGAATTCCCTGAGTGTTGGTTTGTCAAACGATGGTCCATCCGGAGTGGATTCCACACGAATAGACCTTAAGCCGTACAAGGGATCTTGAACCAGCGCCTGAAGATTCCAAGCCCCCTGTGGAAGCAGTAGGATTTGCCCAGCATACTTTTCTCCCTTCCATTCGATTTGTGGGCTTGGATCATCCTGAATGTGCAGTTCTTGTGCCAGTGCAGCGAACAACCCTTGTTCATCCTCGGCCACCCACCGATAAACACCATTCGCGAGAGGTGAAAAAGAAGCCCTCAGAATCTGCCCCGACTCATCGATTTCAGACGGTTGTGGAATGGTAAGGCAGGCCAAAACGGGAGCCATGGTTGTTACATTCAAAATCGATCCCGATATGGCAAACCCAGCCATGACTGCTGCAGGCAAATCCCTTGTTTCGGGCATGAATTCAATTGTTGACCGAACAACAGCCCGGTTTACCCTTCCAGACCAATGAATTTGGCTTCCACGGGGAACTTCCATGGTTGTGCTGCCAAAGGATGAACCTTTCTGCTCCCCCAGCATTGTGTAGGACGGAGGCCGAACCACCCAGGCAGGTTCATCCCCAGACTTTGGGGGAATAAAAACCGGTGGCTCCAGCACCACCAAGGATGACCATGGAGTTTTTGCATCACCGGCTTCCAGTGAGAGCCAACTTTGTTTACCAAGCGTGGATGCATCCATCCGAACCTGCACCACCCCGGTTTGTTCTTCCGGGTTTCGTTCCACTGGCAAAACTATCTGGCGCTCACCGCCAACCTCGCCTCGAATACGCAAGACAGCCTCCCGCGGCAGATCACCCGTAATCTTGGCAAAGTAATTCAATGTTTCGTTGGCACCGATCTTGTTGCGGAGGTTTGCAAGTTCAATCTGGGTTCGGGTTGGCCAGGCTATGTCCGAATATGGCAGCAACAACCTCTTCAACCCAACCACCGAAAACGGGTAGTGATTCACCAGCAATGGTGTTCCGACAAAAAACATGAGAACCGCCAGCACAAAGGAAAGTTCAAGGCCTCGAACCCCAATGCCTCGTCCAAGGTTGCCTGCAGCCACTCTTCTGGTAACAGCGGAAATTACCTGAACCTGCATTATTGAAGATGTGCCTTTGGAACTTTCTGGCTGCACAAGGAAGTGAACAGCGCTGGAGAGCAACTCACCCAGTGAAGGATCTTTTCTTTCCACCAATAAAGCAAGGTTACGCAGATCAAGATTCCTTGGTAGGAATGGCTTTGCAAGCCATTTCCAGCAGGCGTAACCACCCACCAAGCCCGCTCCTAAAATTACCGCGCGAATGGAATCGTCCAGGCGAAATTCATAATCCGCGACCACAGCCAGAATGATGAACAGCACCGTTAGCGAGAACAACATCAGGAGCATACGCAGGATCGCAAATGTCCGGACTTGCCAGGCTAATGAATCCATCCAACGAAGTAATCGTTCCGCTTCCGGATGAAACAATGGGCTTTCAAATTTCTGGTCTTCCTGCAGCATCAGATTTCCGCCTGAAAGGATCCCATAAAACTATAACAGATTCAAACGCCTGCTCACTAACCAGTTTCCCGCCAGTAACCCCATAATCAACAGAAACAACATGGGATGATTCCATAAATCCTGGATTGGAGTTGCCGCCCTCAGGGGTGTCTCTCGGGGGGGTGGAAGGTCTTCGGGTAATTTTTGATATTGGTCCGGCTGATAAAATCTACCCCGGGTGGTTTCCGCCAGGCTGGCAAGATCCGACCGTGCCATAAGCACTTTTTCCATCTCTCCCGGTGGAGCCAGTACCATTGTTTTTGCCATGGGAACCGGATCCACCACCACCGGCAGAACCAGCTTGAATTCGTAATTCCCCTCACGCACGTTGTCCACTCTGGCCTGGTAAGCCCCCTCGGAACCCGGTATGTGAGATAGTTGCAAAATGCGGGATTCCCGATCTTTGGCATCCTGAAGGCCCGTTCGTTCCATGGCCACACGAACCTGATTCACCACTTCCCTGCCTGCCCCCTCTTGCAACAACCGAACCGTGACCAATATCGTTTCCCCGCGCTGGTAACTTCCCTGCTTGTCCAGCTTCAGGGAGATGGAAGTTTTCGTGGTACGGGAAAGATACCTCAGCGCCTGCAACCAGAACTGATTGAAATACGATTGATCCTCGCGGTAGCCCCATCTCCATGATTCATCAAAGCCAAAATAAAGCACCCTGCCAGCCCCATAATAATGCTGGGCAATCAAAGGAACCGGACTTCCTTGCATGCCGGCAGCACTTTCCGGCAATTTTGCGAGCAATTGCGCCCCTTTTTTCAATGTCACTCCCTGAGCATACCAGTACATATCCCGCAACCTGGCCCAGACCTCCGCATTTTGCTTTTCTTCCGGCAAAAAACGAAAGAGCGGGTGCGCCATCATTACCGGGGTTATCTCCAACTTGTAGCCGGACGCTATTCCTTCCGGGGACTCTTCCTGATTTTTGACACCAAACTCGACAGGCAGCATTTCACGAAGGGGTGTCTGGGTGAAGCCTGATGGCATAAACCTTGATCCACTGATTACAAGAAGACCGCCTCCCCGATCACGCACAAACTCCTGCAAATCCCCCAGGAATCTTGCCAGCTTGACAGGATCCTGTGGTTTGGGGTCAATATCGCCCAGCAATACCGAATCGTACTGAAACAATTCGGATCGACTTGGAAAATCACTCAAAGCGCTGCGATCCTGCGCGGCAAAATCCACATCTGCTTCCAAAAGAAGTGTTTTGAACTCGAAGGATTTTTTTCCCCCGGGCATCTCGGCCTGTCTTTCCAATAACATCTTTAGGTAATGATATTCGTAGCGCCTGCCTCCCTCGACATAGAGAACCTTTGAGCTTTGCGAGGGCAACACCAGCAACGATTTTTCCATGCGATTATTCTGCAACTGCACTTCCCCGGGAACCGCAACCACTTCCACCTCATAGATTTTCCTGCCTTCCGTTGCCGGCTGTACACTGAACTTCACAGACGAAACACCCCCAGCACCATCCATATCGATTTCCTGTTTTTCAATGATTGCCTTCTGGTTTTTTTCCCTTAAAAGCACCTGGACTTTCCGCTTATCCAGACCCTTTACAACCACTTGGGCATCCAGTATCACCTTGTCACCCAGGGGGATTTCATCGGGACCCTGAATATCCGTAATTGCCAGGTCCCTGGGTTCGACCCCTTCGCCGATTCCCACCACAAAAAACGGTACTCCCTCTTGCCTGGCAAGGGCACCAACCTTTGCAAGACTTTCCCCACTGGTCACCACTCCATCCGTCAGAAAAATAACGCCGTGTAGGGAGGCACCCCTGTTTTCCTGAAGAACCTGCCTTATTCCTGATCCCAACTGGCTGGAGTCGCCTTCAGTGCCGACATCCAGCTTGCGAACCAACTCCATGGTTTTTTCCATGTCTGACTTATGACTTGCCTGAGAAAATTCCCTGGCTCTGTCAGAAAGAGTATAAATCTTCAGGCGATATTTTTTATCCAACAGAGTGGTAAGTATTCCATCCCTTGAATCAACGAGAATTTGCTGGGCTATTTCCATACGGCTAGCAGGCTGGGCATTCTTTCCCGAGATTGCCGCAAAAGCCTTTTTCCTGGCTTCATCTTCATAATGATCGCGAACGGTCATGCTGCGGGAATCGTCCACCACAATAATCAGTTCCGATTTTCCAAACCGATCCAAAGCCAGACCAATTTGTGGCAATAATAGAAATAGCAACACCCACCAGAAACTCATTCGCAAGCCTAACACCGAAACCCACCATGGCATATGGCGCTTGCTCCAATGGCGAGACATAAAAAAAAGGTTGCACAGGAACACCACAAAAAGAATTAGCGTTGCGGTCTTTTCCGCCATCATCCAATAGCCAGTACCCCTCTGCCCAACCAGGCGCGAACGAACCCCAATCTCTTCCATTTCCCCGGAGATTTTTGGCATTACTCCGACCCCCAACCTGACATCGTCACCAAGCCACGCCATAAATTCTTCACCCTGCCTCGATCTTGCTACGGAAATGATTAAAACCATCACTAAAAGAAGCAAAGCTGCCGAAAGAAAAACCATCCACCAACCCCGGCTTTTTTCAGAGACTTGGGATCGATTCCAGGAGCTCATGCCCGCCAGGAACAATTCAAAGATTCCCAGCGCAAACAGCACGAACAAGAACCACCAGGCAATCTTTTCCCTTAAGATTCCCCTGCCTGCCGCATTGTTTGATGAAGTATCCCCATCACTTGCCTGAATTTCGCCATCGGATGGTCTGTTTTCAAACCCCGCCGTGGGATAAAGCCCCGCAACTTCCTGAATTGTCATGCGGGAAAGATCACTTTCCATGGCATTATCAGAGCCGCCAGCAAGAAATGGATTTACCGCGAAATGTTTACCCAAAGCACCATCCGGATAACGAACAAGGTAAAAGCCCGAGGCAAAAGTATCAACAAATGCAAGCCTCTTCGCACTATTTGTCTTTTCCAAGGTAACAGTCTCGGTGGTGCCTCCGGGAAGGTGAACGACAGCCTCGGAAGAACCCGATAGGGAATAATCTTCAATCATCCCGCCCGCGACCAAGGATAAAGCATGGTTTCTCCCGGAAGATGCAGCCAAAACGATTTCCTGAACAAAGGGAAGATAACTCGGATAGGCAGGCCAGTTGTTCCAGTCGGTATTTGCCGTGGAACCAAACCAATAGACCCATCCCTGACAACGAACCGGTGGACTGGAAACTGTGGCCCCGGGTAACCTGGGTTGCCACCCCACCAATGCTGGAAGCCTTTTATCAACGGCCTTCTGCGGCATTTCAAAAGTGGCCAGAATTCTTGCCGCGCTTCTGGGAGCAAGTTCAACCTCCCATGCGCGCAGGAAGGCTGGTGCCAGAAGGGATTGCCTGTCCTCCTGCAAGGCGAATGCCTTCCAAGGTGGCTGTAAAAAAGATGGTTGATCGATTTGAAGACGATAAACGCCATCAGGTTTTTGGTTACTTGGTTTCTCCAAACGACATGGCAACAAACCCATTCCCTTGTTGAATAATAGGTCGTTGTAGTTTGCTGCCTGAACCTGTTCACCACCAAATAAAACAACGCCTGTGCCACCCAGGCAAAATTCCTCGAGTGATTTCACCTCGGCCATGCGAAAGCGTGGAATGTCAGCCAGTAAAACACAATCCGGGGGATTACCCGGTTTTGCAAGTTCCTCGGCACAACGAAATTCAAGCACCTGTCGAACCTGCATTCGCACCGGTGCGGC
>JBEGQX010000048.1:0-9924 GCA_041180805.1 Planctomycetota bacterium | reverse complement strand
TGCAATGGATTTCTGGGAAGTTCAGCCGCGGCGGACAAAACATCCAATTATGAATGGGAAATCCCCAACAAGGCTTGGATGAAATCTTTGGATGAGCAAGTTCCTGTGGTGTTTGTGAATCGAGCCCAGCAGGCCGCAGAATGGGACAAGCTCACTAAATTCTGGAGCGAGGGCACGCAAACCATTACAGATCCCGTAACTGGTAAAAAGATGGAGTCCAAGGTTGTAAAGGTTAAAGTGCCTCTTGGTTTGACCCAAAATCCTCCGGTGCCAGCGGAAAACCCCATCACGGTTGCCAAGTGGAACCTCGGAAAGAAAATCTATTTTGATCCGATCCTCTCATCGGATGCCACGGTTTCCTGTGCAAGCTGTCACGATCCATCCAAGGGGTATACCGATCAAAGTCAGTTTTCCACGGGAATAAAAGGTAATATTGGTGGGATGAATGCCCCCACTGTGTTGAATTCCGGCTATAGCCTGGTGCAATTCTGGGATGGTCGTGCGGCTTCACTCGAGGCGCAATCTCAGGGGCCTCCACAAAATCCCCTCGAAATGTTTGATGGCAAGGGCAATGCATGGGAAAAGGCTGTTGAAAGAATGCGTGCCAAGCCTGAATATGTGGCAGCTTTCAAGGAAGTCTTTGGCACTATGCCCACCCGCGATGGTGCCGCAAAAGCCATGGCGGCTTACGAAAGAACAGTTCTCACAGGCAATTCGATTCATGATCGTGCGGAACTTGCCATGCGCAAACGAGTAGCCGAAGAGGAGACTGGCAAGCTTGAGGTTCAAGCCAAAGATTACGAAAAAGTGATCCAAGAAGCGATTGCTGCCAAGGATTCAGTCGCATTAGATGCCATTGGTGTAAAAGATAAGGCACAGGTTTCCGAAGTAGCTCGTGCCATCAACAATGGTCGGGCCCTTTTTAATGGCAAGGCTCGTTGCAATGGTTGCCATGTGGGTGATAATTATTCAGACAGTCAGTTTCACAACTTGGGTGTGGGTGCCAAGAATGGGAAATTAGCTGATGGCGTTTTGGGTCGTTTTGGTTCACTGCCAAGCGGTCACAAGGATGCAACCTTGGTGGGTGCTTTCAAAACTCCTCCATTGCGGCAGCTTCTCGCAACCGCACCTTACATGCATGATGGTAGTGAGAAAACCCTTGAGCAAGTTGTGGATTTCTACGACCGTGGTGGAAATGTGAACCCGCACCTGGATGTTCGCATGAGGGACTTTGAAGCTGAAAAAGCGAAGGGTCCAAATGCGGTTGTGCCTTTGCGTCTTGGTCTTAATGCCTCCGAGAAGAAAGACCTGGTTCTTTTCATGAAGGCCTTGAATGGGGAACCTGTTGACCCTGTCGTTTCAGACCCCACTAAATTCAGTCAGGCTCATGGAAACTCCATTCCTTTTTCAAAGAGTGTCGGTTTGATTCCTTTCGGCAAATAATTTCTTAGATAACCATAAGGCCCGGGGTTCTAGAACTCCGGGCCATCTTTCATAAATGAGGTTTTTGATGGCTGGCTGGTTCCGAATATTTAATCCAAGTCTGGCAGATTGGGAACCTGAAAAAGTCATGGAGGGCCTCCAGCCCTTATATCCCGGGATTCAAGGCAAATTTCGCACAGATGATGACGGATGGTTTCAGCTTGTCCTTTCCCATGAATTCTTGGGTGAGTTGCCGATCGATAGATTTCTCTCCACGGAAAAAGGTGTCCGAGCCCAATTAAATACATGGGCAGGATGGTTGGAAACCAAGGATCGTCACGACTTAATGGAAAAGATCATCCAGGTTGGTCAGATAATTTCCTTCGAATTGCCTGATGACCTGGATTCCGAATCCCCTGAATTTGTCAGTTACAGAAAACTGGCAAGATTCTTAACCTCCTTGTGTCATGGGTTTTTCCACGCCGATGGGGTCGGTTTCGTGGATGAACATGATCAATTGCTTATTGAGGATGAGGTTGGCGTTATGGGGGATGAGGAATGAGTTCCTCGGAAAAGTATCTTCGTCCTGAAGTGATTCGCCAGGTTTCCCGACTGGATCTCAGGGCCCGTTTTATTGTGGAAGGCTTTCTTTCCGGGTTGCATGCAAGCCCGTTTCATGGCTTTAGTGTGGAGTTTTCCGAACACCGAAAATATGTTCCCGGCGATGACATCAAGGACTTGGATTGGCGTGTTTTTGCGAAGACTGAAAAGCACTACCTGAAAAAATTCCAGGCAGAGACGAATGTTACTGGCTATCTGGTGATAGACCAGAGCGCATCCATGGGATACACCTATCGGCAGGAATTGACCAAATTTGACTACGCAACCTGTCTTGCGGCGGCATTAACCTACCTGATGGTTGGCCAGCAGGATCCTGTCGGCTTGGTGACCATGGGTGAAAAACTGCATGCCCATCTTCCTCCTAAAAGTAAACGAACCCAGTTTTCCTCGGTTCTTTCCATTCTTTCCACACTGGTTCCATCCGGTGAGGCAAACCACGCTCATTGCCTGAACCAGCTTTCCTCGCTTGTTCGGGGAAAAAGCCTGATCATGGTGTTCAGCGATTTGCTTGCAGAGCCTGAACCCATCATGAAGGCGCTGCGCCAGTTGCGTCATCGGGGTCATGAAGTCATTTTGTTTCACATTCTGGATGAGGCTGAAACGCAATTCCCGTTTGATGGAATGGTCGAGTTTCATGATGTGGAAACCCCTACCCAATTAACAGTGGACGCCCGTGGCATGAAGGAAGATTATCTTGCCGCCATTGCCGATTTCAGGGGCAAATTCAAGGAAGATTGCATGCACATGGGTTGTGATTATGTTCCCACGGACACAAGCGTGAACTTTGACAAGGCCCTTTTGGAGTATCTGATCCAAAGGCAAAGAAGGTTTTAGCCCGTATCTGTTCACTGCTTCAATTCTGGTAAGTGAAAAATTCCTTTTGCAACTGCTGGGAATCGTGTGAGTTTAAGGGTAGGATTGTATTTGGGGCCGTGCCTGTGTGATGGATGCACTCCCCTGGCCCGGGTGATGATGGATCATGGGATTTGTACACGGCTACATTTTGTTTGGCTTGGTTGCGATGGGTTTGCCCATCGTCTTCCATCTCATCATGAGACAAAAGCCTAAAATTGTTAAGTTTCCTGCCATACGGTTTCTGATTCAGAAAAGACAAACGAATCAACGCAGAATGAACTTGCAGCATTTGCTTTTGCTGCTTTTAAGAATGCTGGCCATAGCGTTCCTATGCCTAGCCCTTGCGAGGCCCAAGATCTCCATGGGTGATTTTTCCTTTGGCAGGGAACAGCGCGTGGCTGCTGTGTTTATTTTCGACAACAGCCCTTCCATGGACTATAAAGTTGGCGAAAAAAACAGGTTGGATGAGGCCCGCCAGCAAGCTCTTAAATTTCTTGATGAAATGTCTCCCGAAAGCAAAGTCGCGATTGTCGATCTTGCAGACCAGCGAGAGTCTGGGAAGGCTGGAATTCAGGATTGGTTGCCTGGAAGAAGGCAGATTGACCAGAAGCTTCAGTCGATAAAGATAAGCTCCAAATCATCTTCGATCACATCACAGGTTAATTATGCCCTGAAATTGCTCGAAAGTCTGGGGGATTCTGACGATGTCCCGCCTCGATTTCTGTTTGTGTTTTCGGATCGCACTCAGCGATCCTGGGATGGTATGGCAAACTCCGGTATTCAAGTGCCCAAAAATGTGTCAGTGGTATACATCGATGTAGGCGAGGATAAACCGGCGGAAGTAGCTATCGACAGGGTTCTGGTGGAGCCCACTCCGGTTGAACCCGGGGGCAAAATGCAAGTACGACTTAACCTTCGATCGGTGGGAATGGAACATAAATCGCTGGTCGAATGCCAGTTGGAAGACCAGCCTGCAGACAAGAAAATAGCGGACAAAAAGTCTCTGGTGGTTCCCAAGGATCAATCCACGGAACTGGTATTTGAATTACCAGTTCCCAAGCCTCAGGTCCCGGGTGTTGAATTCATTCAGATTGTTTCAAAGATCAATTCCAGCGATGCCTGGGCGGGAAATGATATTCGATATGCAACTGTTTCCATGAGAGAAAAGCCCAGGATTCTTATTCTGGCATCCGAAGCCAAAAAGCCAAGAATTTTCAAGGCGGCGCTGGATGCTGTGGGAGCTTTTCAAACCGAAATCAAGCCGTGGGACTTTATCTTGGGGGCTAAAACAACAGACCTTTTAAATTACAGGGCTATTATCATGTTTCAGATTGACCGACCCGAGGCAGGTGCCTGGGGAAATCTGGAAGCGTTTGTAAAGAATGGTGGCGGGCTTGCGATTATTCCCTCCGGAACGCTGGTAGGCACTGCCTATGAAAGTGCCGAGGCGCAAAAGTTGCTGGCTGGAAGTTATCAATCCCTGGAAAAGGTGGGGGAAGGCAAACAAGGCTACTACCTTGATGCGTTTGATTATTCCCACCCCATGCTGGCACCATTCAAGGAATGGATTGCCTCTGCCGACCCTGATTTTAAAAGGCCGGAGCTTATGCCATTTGTAAATGGAAGGTGGAAGGTTCAACCACTGGCGGATGCCATGGTTTTGGGAAATTATCTGGAGGAGGGCGGTGTCAAATCCCCTGCCTTCATGGAAAAAAGTGTGGGAGAGGGGAAAGTTATTCAATTCACCACACCTCTTGACGGCACGGAAATGGAAAAAAATCGCTCATGGAACAACTATTGGAAAGATTCCTCCTTTGGATTGATTCTAGCGGACCGCACCTGCAAATATCTGGCGGGGGAATCAAGGGTTCCGGATCTTCAATTTTCATCAGGCCAGCCTGCGGTTCTGGATATATCGCCTTCGGATTGGAAGCCACCATTCAAGGTTGTCGGCCCAGGGATATCAAATTCTGAAGGGTTAGTTTTGGCGGGAGAGGCCAGGGCACCTTTGATTGTTCGTCAGGCTATTGAACCCGGGAATTACAAGCTTCTGGATGCCAGGGACAAAGTTGTTGGATCTTTCAGCATGAACATTCCCATTGAGGAAACATTGCTGGATAAGATCGGTGAGGAAACAGTCGAAAAGATTCTCGGTAAGGGTTGTGTGGTACCTTTGGGCAGGAATGCGGATCTTACGGAAAGAATTCGACAGACTTATCAACCACCGTTGGAATTGATGCCATGGTTTCTGGTTTTGTTGCCGGTGCTTTTGGCCTTTGAAAGCTTGGTTGCGAACAAGTTTTACAAGAAGGAAACCCAGCCAGCATGATCAGGCAACGGAAGCGTCATCGGTTAAGGAGTCCACAACCATGGAATGGGTGATGGATCCACTTTGGCCTTGGTCCACCGCAATCAGCTATCTTGGTTCACTTCCATTACTGGCGCTGGTGCTTCCCATAGCCACAGTCCTTATGGTTTCGATCTTTGTTCCAGTGTTATACCAGCACCAAAGTTCCAAGATTGGCAAATTGGTGGTTTCTGGAATTGGCCTGGGATTACCCCTGCTGGCATTTTTCTGGTTATTGTTGCAAGGTGCGCTGGGAAGTTCCGGCATTTCGGGTGGATTTCGCGCCTCTGCCGGATTGTTGTTTGTGGCCCTGCCTGCATTGGTGATTGGGCTGACAATCTGGAGCTATGTTGGAATCCCCAACGCCAGTGTTGGCAGAATCGGCTGGATACTTCTGCTACGTCTTTCTGCCATGCTGTTTGTTTTGCTTATAGCACTTAGGCCTTCGATTTCCATTAGTGACAAGAAAACTGTTCGAAGTAACCTGTACATGGTTCTTGATTCCTCCGAAAGCATGACCATTCAGGATGAATCCGACCAATCCTCCCGATGGGATCATTTACAAAGAACCCTGGAAGAATCCAAGCCATTGCTAAAGCAACTTGAAAAGCAGGATACGGAGATTAAATGGCTGCACTTTGCCTCGGAATCAGCCGATTTCAATCCACTTGTGCCTGCAAGCCCGGCTGGAAAAGTTACTGACACGGGAAATGCGCTAAGAGGCATCCTGGAAAAGCTTTCCAGTGATGAGAAGTTTCGTGGCATGCTTTTGTTCAGCGATGGCGCGGACAATGGCACAGGCCGTTTCCCCCCCATGGTATTTGCTCAAAGGCTAAGGGATTTATCCTGTAATCTGCATGCCTTTGGCATGGGTAGGCCAACCACAACTGCCGGACAAACAGATTTGGCTTTGGTGTCCATCTCTACAGAGCCAACGCCAACGATTCCAATTGGTGGTGAAATAAGCGTGAAGGTGGTGCTTAATTCTCCCGGATTTCAAAATGCCTTTGTGGGAATTCGGTTGTTGCTGGATGGAGTGCCAGTGGATGCCAGGATTTTTCAGGATGACAAGGTGGCACAAGCGCCAAATATGCCATCAAACGTCATTCAATTGAAACATGCGGAAGGTAATGAAATCATCCTTCGTCATAGGCCCATGGACAAGCTTGGCGAGATAAAAGTGACCGTTGAAGTTGGAGATCACCGCAGGGAATTTGCACCAATGGTGGGGGAAATAAGCTCGGCGAACAATCGCCTTGATACCTTTGTTACGGTTGTCAAGGAAGGTACCAGGGTGTTATTGGTGGATAAACAGCGTGCCTGGGAACCCCAATTCATTTGTGATGCGCTTGGCAAAGACCCCAGAATAAGCCTTTTCCCCGTTTGGCTTCGCGGGTTGGAAAAGCCGGATGACGATGTGCGGGATTTGTTCCGGTTTGACCAGCGAAATTACGATGCGATCATATTTGGTGATGTTAGTGCCGCTCAACTTGGCAACTTGGGGCCCAATATTCTTGAACAGATCGAACGGATGGTTTTTGACAAAGGAACCGGTTTTATGATGTTGGGTGGATACCAATCATTTGGAAATGGTGATTGGAAGGGTACTCCCATCGAAAAGCTTTTGCCAGTGCTCTTGGACGCCCAGGGGCAGATTGATAATCCGTTGAAAATGGTTCCCACCGATGATGGGCTGAGAAGATACTCGTATATTTTGAAAGTGACCAATCAAGCCCAGGAAACCAATCAAGCCTGGGCCAAGCTTAAGGAGTTGGATGGGCAGACCAAGTTAGGCAGTTTAAGGCCCGGCTTATCGTCGGTATTGGCTGAATCGGACCGAAAGAACCCGTTGCTGGTCACTCAGAATTATGGCAAGGGGCGAACACTGGCTTTTGCCGCCGATACAACTTACAAGTGGATTCGAAATCCCGAATCGAAGCAGGTGCATGCGCGCTTTTGGGCGCAGATGGTTCGTTGGCTTGCCCGGCAGGAGGAAATGGAAGGCAGTGTGGTTGTAATTCCAGACAGTAGAAGAGTTGCGGTGCGTGGCGAGTTGGGTTTTCGGACACTTGTTCGCGGTAAGGATGGAAATGAACTGGACCAAGCCAAGTTTGGAGGGGTTGTCATCGGGCCGGATGGTAAATCCACCCGGGTTTCCATCCTGAAAAGGGGGAATGAATATCGGGGATCTTTTGCGGATACAGAAAAGGCTGGAGAATACCGTATTGAAGTAGAAGGCGAGGGATTGGATCCCAGCGGTGCCATGGTTCAGGGTAAATCATCCGCCAGATTTGTGGTTTATGAGGAAGACTTGGAAATGACGCGAAGGCAAGCGGACCATGAATTTCTTAGAAAATTAGCTCAGTCGGGGGGCGGAACCTTTCAAGAAGGAGACAAAATCAAGGAATTCCTTCAAAAGATGATCCAAGAACCCCCGATCACCGAAAAAACTGGGGTTCGTTACTACCCGGATTGGAAATCTTCCCAGCCCTCGCCGGTATTTCCCATCTTTTTGACCCTCTTTGTAATGATTCTTGGTTTGGAATGGTTATGCCGTCGTCTATGGGGGCTGGTCTAACCCAACCTTTTGTGATGGTTATTTGTCGATTTCGGTGATTTATTTGTGGAAAAGCATCGCCCTAAGTCTTTAAAATTATAAACTTTAGTGACATTTTTGTCATTTTGGGAATGAATTGCCGGACAAAGGATGTTCTTGCCGGGTATTCAGCATTCCTTGCTTGGGAATTGTTGGAATTGTCTTCTGGAAGACTGGTGGCAGGAACATTAAAATGAATATTTCTGGCAAGGTTCGCCAGAAGCCAAATTGGATGGCGCAACGGGGCAGGATAGCCTGGGTTTTAAATGGATTTTTAGTTGGGGGAGGTGGCGGGTGCGTTTACACGATGGATCCAGGGTGCTGAATATCAGTCCCCGGGATCTGGGTGACCCGTCTTTCCGAGTCGACCTGGGCCTTGAATACAACTACCTCGCCGGTGCCATGGCAAATGGTATCGCGTCCGAGGCTTTGGTCATTTCCATGGCCAAATCTGGAATGCTAGGTTTTTTTGGCGCCGCTGGGCTTTCCCTTGAAAGGGTTTCAGCAGCTATCCAGAGCATCAAGTCGGCACTTGGTTCTTTGCCTTTTGGTTTCAACCTTATCCATAGTCCAAACGAACCTCTCCATGAAGAAGCGATTTCCAACCTTTACATTCGCGAAGAGATTCGTTTGGTTGAGGCTTCTGCCTTCCTGGATCTGACTCTTCCTTTGATTGCTTACCGATTGCATGGTATCCATCAGGATGCCATGGGAAACATAGTCACCCCAAACCGGGTGGTTGCCAAGGTTTCGAGAATTGAAGTAGCCACAAGGTTTTTTAGCCCTCCGCCCGAACGCTTTATCAAGGAACTTGTCGCAACCGGTAAGCTGACTCATGCGCAGGCCGCCCTGGCGGCCAAGGTGCCCGTGGCACAGGATATTACCGCAGAAGCTGATTCCGGCGGCCATACCGACAACAGGCCTGCGATTACCCTGCTGCCAACCATCATGTCTTTAAGGGATAGATTGCAGGAACAGTTTCAGTATCCCGTAAAGCTTAGGGTTGGGGCCGCGGGTGGAATTGCGACACCTGCTTCCGTGGTGGCAGCATTTATGATGGGTGCCGCTTATGTTGTAACAGGTTCTGTAAATCAGGCTTGCAGAGAATCCGGGTCATGTGACCTTGTGCGTAAGATGCTGGCAGAAGCAGGGCAGGCGGATGTGGCCATGGCACCTGCGGCGGATATGTTTGAAATGGGTGTGAAGGTTCAGGTGCTGAAGCGTGGCACTATGTTTGCCATGCGGGCACAAAAACTTTACGACACTTACAAAGAGAACGAATCTCTGGAATCCATACACGGGCCGGAACGCGAACAGTTGGAAAAGCAAATCTTTAAGGCCCCCTTTCAGGAAATATGGCGTCAAACCCGCGAGTTCTTCCTTAAAAGGGATCCATCGCAGGTTGGGAGGGCCGAGGCAGATCCGAAGCACAAGATGGCGTTGGTTTTCCGCTGGTATCTGGGTCAGTCCTCTCGTTGGGCTAATGCTGGTGAGCCGACAAGAGCGGTGGATTATCAGGTATGGTGTGGCCCAGCCATGGGCGCTTTCAATGAATGGACCAGGGGTACTTGGTTGGAGAAACCTGAAAATCGTAGCGCACCTGAAGTTGCGATGAACCTGATGCTTGGGGCCTGCGAGCTGTTCCGGTTCCGCATAAGCACGTTTCTGGGTTCTGAAATCGTGGGTAATCATTCCCCCAAGCCACTTTCCAGACAGGAATTAGCCGGATATCTCCAGGCGGGGGTGCTGGCATGAAAGATTCGAAGTTTAACCAAAGGGAACCGATTGCCATCATAGGCACAGGTTGTTTTTTTCCGGGGTCCCAGGGTTTTGAGGAATTCTGGAGTTTTGTGAAGTCCGGCACAGATGGGATTACCGATGTTCCAGCTTCGCATTGGAATACCGATGAATTTTTTAATGCCGACCCGAAACAGCCGGACATGGTTTACAGCAAAACCGGGGGGTTTCTATCCCCGATCAAGTTTCACCCCGGCGATTACGGTATTGCCCCAAATAACATCGAGGCAACAGATACCTCCCAGCTTTTAGGGCTTCTGGCAGCAAAGCAGGCATTGGAAAACGC
>JBEGQX010000047.1:0-6366 GCA_041180805.1 Planctomycetota bacterium | reverse complement strand
TGGCGCGCTTTTATCAGGCCCTTTGATAAATTCGATATCCTTGATAGCCTCGCTTGTTCTTTGGGGCTTTATGGATAAATATCGAACTTGCTGACCACGAACTGCAAAGGCAAAGGTGGATTCCGGAACATCAACCCTGCGAATGTAATCCGCGAAATGCTCGCCATTTTTCAGGGGATGATCCTCGGTTTTTCCGTCCTGGTAATGAAGTCTCACAATCATGGAGACAGATTTTGCCTGGTTGGCGGGGAAGTTCCAGCCGCCTATGCCGCTCAAAAGATGAATAGCCTTGGCTGGACCGTTGCAGGGTATTTTTACCTGTTTGGGCATTTTTTCAGGCAAAGATCCACTGGTGGAGTGAAGCAAAATCACATTAGGGTGCTTGGTGCCTTCCGGATCTACCAAATGAAAGGGTATGCCCTGAAAGGTTTTTGGCTTCCAATCAGGGAAAATGATTCTTTCAACGCTGGAATCCTCAGAATGGAACATTCCCTTGGTGCTTACGATGGTGGCAACCTTGTCCAGTGGAATTGGAAGGTATTTGCCACGCTGTGTTAGAAATTCCAGCAGATTGACTACTTCCTCTTTCTTGAGTTGTTTTTCAAACCCTTCCGGCATAAGGGAGCGGTCGGAAACTTTCATTTCCTCGATGTCCTCGCGAAGAACGGTCTGCTTTTTTGCTTCCGTATCGATAAGTTCAATGGCCGATTTTGTTTCTGAGGCAAGCATGCCATTAAGAACTTTGCCTGAGGATGTGGTGATCACGTACTGGCGGAAATTACCTTCCACGTCACGGTTTGGATCCATGATGTGAATGAGAAGTTCTTTCTTTGGGTGGGAGGCCATGCCGGTGAGATCTGGTCCAATTTTCACACCTTCCCCCTGGTGCTGATGGCATTTGGAACATTGGTTTTTAAATACCAGCTTTCCGGCGTTTGCATCACCTTTTTGGGTGGTGGCGAATTGGTATTCATCGACAACTTTCTGACGATCCGGATTTGGCAGACCACCTCCTTTGGCGAGGATGGCTTTTGCCTTGTTTGCGAGGCTACGGTTGGAAGTTTGCGTCAAAGCCTGTTTTTGATCCAGACTCAGTTCGCCAAGGCGAACCTTGTTTGCTTCCAATCCATCCAGTAGGTGAGGCAGCCAGTTTGATCTGGAAAGAAGACTTCGGATGGCAGTCTGCCTGAGGGATGGTGGCCATGTGGAAAGCTTTTCAACCAAATGCTTGGCGGTTTCCGGCCTTTCAGAAAGCCCTGTTGCCTCGATAAAGGCATTTCCAACTTCTGGCGTAAGCTGTGGGTTAATAAGATCCAAGATGGCAATGGAAACAGAAGCGTCCCCGGACCCGAATTCGCATGCTTGCCTCGCAGCTTGTATCCGTTCTGTTTCATTTTGCTTGGAATCGGAAGCCACCTTGATAAAACTTTGCACAACCTCCATGGACTTTGCCTGTAATGCCTTGGACTTCCACTTCTTTCCCAAAAGTGCTAGTTGGCCTTTGGCGCCCGTGGAAGCTTTGTTGAATAACTCCGCCAGGATGGTTTCCGTTTTTTCAGTCAATTCCAAGGGGTTGTTCGCTGGCCATCCCCTGGCTAGACCACGAAGCACAGCCGTTTGAGCCAGAGTGTTAGAATGCACTAATGCCTGAAGAACTTCATGAATTTCATCTTTTGGATTACCTCTGGCAAAATGCTCTGCAACTTTTTCCAGAACCATTAATTGATCGGGATTTGAACCCTTTGCATCCGTGGTGGCTTCTTTGATAAAGAGCTTGTCATTATTCGCGGCAGCGCATACCAGCGCATCCAGCATCCACCGATCCGAAGGATATTTGGGGTTTTTAAGCATGGTTGTAATTGCGGAGGCAGAAGCCTTGTGGGCAGGTTGATCAGCCAGTGCAAGTGTGGCGGCCAGCCGCACTTGAGGCTCGGAATCTTCCAGCATTTTGGCAGCAAGTATTGCTTCAACAGATTTCATGCTTGGCGGTAAAACTTTTACAGCATTCAACCTTACGCCAGCGGCAGGATGTTTCAAGGCTTGAACTGCCAGCGGAAATGCCACCGCATTTTCGTTTTCTAATTCTCCAAGAGCCTTAAGGGTCCAAAGAGCATGCATGGTTCCCGGGGCAAGACCCGCATCATCCAGCGTTTTATCTTTTGCAAGATCAAGAAGTTCGCTGACGATTTCTGTCGCTTTTCGTTCCACCAGTAAACGTTGTGCATGTCGGCGCCAGAATAGATTGTCGTTCTTAAGGGTTTGAACCAAAGTCTTGTTATCAGCCTTGGAAAGATTTAGCGAGCCATTTCCTGCCTTGGATTTGTAAACAAGGCGGTAGATTCTTCCGTGCTTTTTGTCACGCAATTCAGTCTCATAAGCGTTTCCCTTGCCAGTCTTGAAGCCGGAAGGTGTTGGGTTGTGTTGTACGATAAAGTTGTACCAGTCAACAATCCATACATTCCCATCTGGTCCAACCTCGGCAACAATGGGGGAACTCCATTCATCGTCACTGGCAAGAAGGTTAAATGCATTTCGAGAGGTATAGGAGGCTCCCTCGGCCGTGATGGGAAACGTGGCAACTATATGCCCTGTTGGTTCAGTGACAAATGCTGTTTTGTTCCAATAGCTTGCCGGATAATTTCTGGCAGTATAAAGCGCATGACCAGCGGCAGCCGTGAAATGATCATGCCAATCCACCTGCCGCACTTTCTTGGTGATGGGGAACATCGGGGCGTTTCCAGCTATTCCATCTAAAACCGTACTGGACCAGCCGCGAACCTTCTCGTAGTAACGATTGGGAATGGGCATGTGAACGCTGGGATTCCCATTCGCGGTGGAGCCAAAGAGAATTCCTTCTTCACTGATACCAACGCCCCAGGAATTATTATTGGTGTTCCTGAGGAATTCTAATTGGGAACCATCGGGTTTGAAGCGATAAAACCCGGTTCTGAAAGATTGTTTTTCGGTGCCTATGGTGCCTTCAAAGCCGGAATAACCAACCATGCCATAAATCCAGTTGTCCAGGCCGTAGTTCATATTACTTGGGCCGGCATGGGTGTCCCGGGTTATCCAGCCAGAAAAAAGAACCTTTCTTTCATCAACCTTGTCATCGCCATTCGTATCCTTCAGAAACAAAGTATCAGGCGCCTGATGGACGATAATTCCACCATTTGCAAAGGTGATGCTGGTGGGAATGCTGAGTTTGTCGGCGAATACCGTGAATTTATCTGCCACATGATCACCATTAGTATCCTCACAGATTACAATTTTGTCCCTTCCCTCTCCGGGGGGTTGTAATTCATTCGGGTAATCAATGGTAAGTGCCACCCAAAGTCTGCCGCGCTCATCCCAATTCATGCAAATGGGTTTGCCTTCAAGTTGGGGTTCACTTGCAAAAAGCTTCAATTCAAAACCTTCGGGCATTACATAATGTTTTTGGGATTCTGATGGCTCGAGAGGCTTTTGCATTTGCCGAATGTTATCCCCCATTTTTCCCCAGGAAGCACCTGAGAGATAATTTGGAACATTTGCAGGCACATATTCAAATGGCTTGAGATTTGTGGGTAAGGATGTCATTTTGGGGCGTTCCGAATAGGTGCCCGCCACGGAAGGATCATCGCCAACGGCCCAGCGAATACCCCGTTCAAGAAGATTTTGGAAGCCAGGGTTTCCCCAAGTGCGTTGGTCGTGACCCCAGGCCGTGTAAAAAACCCTGCCCTTGCCTTGGTTTCGAATCCAAGTCCAGGGTTCGCTTTGGTTCTTTTCTTTTCGTACCTCCAAAACTATACGGTCTTTTTCGTTGTGTTTAGTGTGAACATAGGTTTCGTCCCAGCTTTGAAAACCCTCATAATTCTTCATGATGGGATGTTCAGCCTTAACAGTCTCAACGCTGAAAATGCCAGTGCCATGTTTGGAGAATTGAGCCCCGACAAGGTCGATATATTTTTGTGAGTTTAAAAAACAGTAACTGGCGCAATGTACCGGAATAAGTGCTTTGCCTGCTTCCACAAAATCCAGAAGAGCTTTCTCTTGTTCATCGCTGATTTTTGCATGGTTTGCGAAAATCAGGACGCCATCATAATTTTTGAGAAAGCCGGGGTTCAGGCTTTCAAGGTTTTCGGTGTAGTTAAGGTCGATACCTTTGGTGGCAAACACACCTTGAACCTGCCTGAAACGGTCTTCCGGTTTGTGATGTCCCTTATCACCGAGGAATACTAGTTTGATTTTTCTGGGTGCTGCTGCCTCTGCGTTCTTTGGAGAGAAAGAACTAAGAACGCATGGAATCAGTAATGCGAACAATGGCAGTAACTTACGCATGATGTATTTCCGGTGGTGGTTGGCTTGTAAAAACTGTTAAAGGGTGAATTCTGGCAAGGGAACCACTTTTCCCCCTGCCACGGCAGATTCATGGGCAAGGATACCCACGCAGGTCCAGTTTGCGCTTTGCACGGCATTTGGCCATGGATCACGATTTTGGGCCAGGGAGTTCAGCATTTCGTTGACCATATGGGGGTGCGAACCGCCATGGCCTCCACCCTGAATAAAGGATAGGTGCTGGGAATCATGAATTTCGCTTGGAAGTGTGAACTTGCGAATGGGTTCCGGTAGCAAGTGTGCAAAATCAGGAACAGTTATCTTGGAAGGAATTTCTGGTTCGGGCTTCTTTGCTGTGTGAATGATGTGAGGTTCGTGCTCCACCAGGGACCATTCGAAGCTTTTCTTGGTGCCATAAACATCGAAGCTTTCCCTGTATTGGCGCGCCGTGTCATACAAGAATCGCCAGATATGACAGGCAACGTCCGAATCCTTGATCTTAATATGACAAGATTCCACTGCAAACTTGTTGCCTGATTTTTTCTGGATGTCTTCCCTTACTGTTCCAGAGCCAAAGCAGCTTACATATTCAGCCTTCCCATTCACCAAACCAAGGCATGGGCTTACCACATGGGTGGCATAATGCATGGGAATCATCTTTTCCCAATAAGCTGGCCATCCATCCATATCTTGTGGATGGCTTGCCGCCATGTATTGAATTTTTCCCATTTCACCTTTTTGGTACATTTCCTTGATGAAAAGAAACTCACGGGAATACACCACGGTTTCTGCCATCATGTACTTAAGGCCGGTTTTTTTGACCAGTTCCACGATTTGCCTGCATTCATCGACTGTGGTTGCCATGGGAACCGTGCACATGACATGTTTGCCAGCCTTAAGGGCTGCAATCGACATGGGGCCATGGTCCGGTATTGGTGAATTGATGTGAACAAAATCGACATTTGGGTCTTTCAGTACATCTTCGTAGTTGGTGTACCGCTTCTCAATATTGAAGGTTTCGCCAATCTTTTTGAGTTTTTCCGGATCCCTTTGGCAGATGGCATACATATTTCCAAGTGGGTGATTTTGATAGATTGGAATAAATTCAGAACCAAATCCCAGTCCCACAATTGCCACATTCCATTTTTTGGCGCTCATATCAAGCCTTTCAGATGGGTGGAAGAAACTTTGTCTAATTTGATGAATTTTATCTTACAGCCAACAGCATTTCATTCCAGTAGTTTGGATTTGTCTGGCAACATGGTTCTTAATTCTGGATTTTGATGGAATTTTGCCATAATATTGATCATTATCAAGTTAATTGCTGATTGTTGTGAGGTTATTCCGAAAGTTACCTTGGAGTTTTCAAATGCGTTTGCTCTCCGTTCTAGTGTTGGCTCTTTCATTCTCGGTTTTTACTGTAGGGGCTGAAGACACTATTCAGATGTTTAACGGCAAGGACCTTACCGGTTGGGAAGGCAATCCCAAGCTTTGGTCTGTGGAAGACGGCGCCATTACTGGCAAGACTGGCACCGAGCCCCACAACAAATTGAAGCACAATACCTTTTTGGTTTGGAAGGGTGGAGAAGTTTCTGATTTTGAGTTTACTTGCAAATACAAGATTGTTGGAGGTAACTCCGGGGTTCAATATCGAAGCAAGAAGATTGGGGATGGTGAATTCGGTCCTCGGATTGGTGGATACCAGGCAGATTTCGAGGCTGGCAAGACTTTCTCCGGCATTCTTTATGATGAAGGTGGCGTAGCGGGTGGAAGAGGAATTATGTGCGCCCGTGGGGAAATGGTTAAATGGAATGCAGAGAACAAAAAGGAAGTGGTAGGTAAAACTCCAAAGTCTTCCCAAGAACTTCAGGATTCCATTAAAAACAATGAATGGAACGAGTACAAAATTATCGCCAAGGGTAATCATCTTACCCACATGATCAATGGCAATATAACCGCCGATGTGGTTGATGAATCTCCCAAGGCGGTTAAAAGTGGCGTTCTGGCGCTGCAAATTCATGTCGGGCCGGTAATGACTGTGCAGTTCAAGGA
>JBEGQX010000046.1:0-12605 GCA_041180805.1 Planctomycetota bacterium | reverse complement strand
TAATGATTGAATTTCTGGGGGCAAAGACAGGCCCGGGATGTAAGTAAATCGATCATTCGCTATTTTCCTGAGAAGAAGCGGATAGTCAGGCCATTTTCCCTGGGCGTCATCCAAGGCTGCTTTTTCTTCCTGACTGATAATCGGGAAAAGGGAATTCAATATCACGGCCTGAGCTTCCGAAGGAAATTCCTCCATGGTTGAGGCCCCAAAGTTACCATTGTAATCTGGCTGAACAGTCCTCATTAACCTTGTAACCACCAGGGGAAATGCAGGCCATTTGCCCTCTGCCTTCATGACATCCGAACCCCGGCCTTTTTCCATTTGCCTTAAAGATTTCAACACACCCCTGACATCATCGGGAAGATTTTCAAGTCTGAGCGGTGGTTCTGGCTTATCAAATTTTTTCGGAAGAAGCGGATAATTCTCTGAAAGGTCGCCAATTATTTTAAAAACAGCAGCCTTTTTATAATCAGCCTTGTTCAGCCTGTCCAAATCCTGAGTATTCAATTGGGCTTTCAATTTCTCAACGAAATCCCTGCCTTCCTGAGTAAGGTCGCGAATCTGGAACTTCTTCTTTTTCTTTGACTCGGGATTACTATGGCGCTGCAACTCCTCGCCTTTGATTCGAATCAACTCCGCCTTTCTTGCATCCGCGTCCAAGCCTGCCAAGAGTTCTCTCTCACCCTTCGGCAATCTCTCAACCCAAAGTTTTTCCATCACGGACTTGATCTTTGCGATTTTGGCATCTTCATTTTCAATCAGCAAAATCTCAGCCCTTGTTGGTTCCGGCAACTCGGACATCCACGCATGAAATCGCCGGACTAACTCTATGTTTCTTGCTTCTTTGACAGGGTCAGAGTCATGAATCTGTTTATCAAAGCTTCTAAATTCATTTCTGGCGGCTTGGTCCATCTTCAACCAAGTGTCATAATTTTGCCTGAGCTTATCATGTCGTAAAGGGTCACGCTTAATTCTTTCCAGAGCTTTTTTGTTTCGGGAAAATTCCTCGGGGGTCAAGTCTGCCCCCATGAAAACAGGGACGAAAAGAACAACCACTGTGAATCTTAAAATATGCGCCGGAGTATTTATCATTTTTATTGCCCCTGGCTTCCAGAAACTTCGTCACCAAACAATTCCGGCTCATCCAACCTTTTCAAAAAACTGATGCTCTTTATCTCCTGATACATGGGAAGGTTTTCGACAACGCGAAGGTCTTTCACCAGGTCCATCTCTTTGTTTGGATCTCGAAGGTAGGCATTCATACCCAAAAAACCAAGAACAAAAAGAACCACCAAACCTGCCACAAATGCAAATCCCGGCAAAGAATCAGATAATGGGATTCGTGCCGTGGAATGCCTGGTGATTTTCTCCAGCCGATCCATGGTTCTTGCTGTGAAATTTGTGGTGACCTCGGGGGCAGGCAAATAATCCAGCAAATTCCAAGTTTCCTTTAATTGCTGAAAACGCCTGCGCTCCTCGGGATCTGATGCCAGCCTGGCTTCAAAATCCCTGGCTTCCTTGTCCGAAAGTTCGCCATCCAGATACGCGGAATAAAGCTCCTCGCGATCTTGGAAAGCATCGCCATCTATTTCATTTTTTTCAGGAGTCATGCTTCTTCGCTCCTTATTTCGCCAAAGCCTTGATCCATGTAAATGTACGCTTTCAAAGCTTCCTTCAAATTCAATCTGGCCCTGCTTAATAGGGATTTTACCGCCTTGGGTGTTAACTCCATTACGCTGGCAATGTCGGCGTAATTCATGTCCTCATATTTATTTAACACCACTGCCATGCGCTGGCGCTCGTTTAAACCCTCCAGTGCTTTTTGAATGACTTGGGCAAGTTCATCATTTTGAATCTGGCTGGATGGATGTTCTTCCTTTGGTGGTAGTCTCAAGTCTGCCGGTATTTGATGAAAAGTTCCTGATTCACTGGCGACAAATGGCACACTTGGTTTTTTTTTCCGATTGCGAATACTGTTTAAAGCCAGGTTGTTTGCAATGGTGAAAAGCCAGGTGCTGAACTTTGCCTTGGGATGATAGCTTTTTCGTGATTTGAAAACCCTGAGAAATACTTCCTGGGCCAAGTCCTCGGCTTCTTCCCTGTTTCCCACCATGTGAAACATAATGGAAACTAGTCGGCCTTGAAAAGTCTGCACCAATTCTTCAAACGCACCAACTTCGTCGGCACGAACACGAAGCATTAGCCTCACATCCGGGTCGCGCAGGGCGAACTGGGCACTTGATTGGCCTATAGCGTTCAAGAAAAACACCTATTGATGGCAGGTAATATCTCTGGGAGTAATCATAAACCATTTAAGAAGGTTTTTTCAGAGGATTCCGGCAAATTAAAGCATTATGAGGCCATTACGGTCCTTCTTAGCTGGCCACATGCAGCATCAATATCCGCCCCCTTGCGTTTCCTGATAGTGGCACTTTGACCACCTTTCTTCAAAATCCTCGCAAACTCCTCAACCGATGCTTGCTGCGGACGCTTAAAAGGCAAGTCGGTTACAGTATTAAAAGGGATCAAATTCACATGAGCCTTACGGTTGGCCAGCAAGGCCGACAATTCTTTTGCATGGGCAGGTAAATCGTTCACCCCGCCCAATAAAATGTACTCAAATGTCACCTGACGGCCGGTCATTTCAAAAAAGTCATCACTGGCAGACAATATTTCTTGAATACCAATCTTTTTGTTAGTTGGAATAATTTGGGTCCGAAGTTCGTCGTTAGGTGCATGCAATGAAACTGCAAGATGGTACTGTTTTTTGCATTCGGCAAGTTTGCGAATCTTCTGTGGAATCCCAACCGTTGAAATGGTGATATGCCGGGCACTAAGGCCCAAACCTTTTGGAGAACAGGCAACTTCCAAGGCTGCGAGCAGATTTTCAAGATTGGTCATGGGTTCCCCCATTCCCATCACCACAATATGAGTCAGTCTGTCTCCCAATGGGAGCAAATTCCTGGTCAGAATCATCTGCTCCATAATTTCATGAGCTTCCAGATTCCTTATAACGCCATCTATTCCACTTGCGCAGAAAACGCACCCCATGGCGCAACCCACTTGGGTGCTTATGCAAACGGTTCTCCTGGCATCCTCCTTCATAAGGACGCATTCGATGTTTTGCCCATCGACAAGCCTTAAAAGAAGTTTTCGGGTGTCATCCTGGGCTATCTTTTGAACAGCCTCTTCAATGGAGAAGATTTTAAACTTTTTGGCCAATTCCTCCCTTAAAAACAATGGGAGATCACTCATCATGGAGAAATCTGTAGCCCTTTTGTCAAATATCCATTGGTATATCTGGCCAAATCTGTGGGCTGGCTGCTGACATTGGGTTAACCAATGTGTCAAATCATCCTTTGACAAGGATAATATTGGCACTTTGGAGGGTTGAATGGGTAACGCTTGCAGGGTTTGCTTATTTTCCATGAAATCATTCTACAGTCTGTTTCAAGTTATCAAGTAAAGTTCAACCAGATAGGGAAAAACCCTATCTCCAGCCAAAAGTTAGAAACCACTGCCATTATTTCAGTTAGGTCAATTTTGACCTTTTTTGCACCTCCACTTTGGCCCCATTTATGCATATAATTTCTTCTGTATAAATTTATTGTTATTCGATACCCACCTTTTGGAACTGGAAGTGAGTCATGGCGGAACCGGAATACCGACCCGGGTTGGCTGATGTACCAGTGGCAGAATCAGCAATCAGTTTTATCGATGGAAAAAGAGCACGGTTGGAATACCGTGGCATTGCGGTGGAAACGCTTGCCAAGGAAAGTTCCTTTGAGGAAACTTCCTGGTTGCTATTAAAGGGTGATTTGCCTTCTCAAAAAGAATTGGCAAACTTCGACAGCCAGCTAAGGCATCATCGAAGGCTTAAGTACAAAATCATTGATTTAATCAAGTGCCTGCCTGAAACAGGCCATCCCATGGATGCGCTGATATCTGGCGTGGCAGCCTGCGGAATGTTTTACCCAAGTAGAGATGTTACCAACGCAGAGAGCAACTGGAATTCAGTTCTAAGGCTTATTGCAAAACTACCCACTATAGTTGCGGCTTTTCATCGTCTGCGACATGGTGACGAAGCTGTTCCTCCCCGTGATGATCTTGGCCATGCCGCGAATTTCTATTACATGCTTACGGAAGAGGAACCTTCGCCTTCGGTAACCAGGGTTCTGGATGCCTGCCTGATCCTTCATGCAGAACATACCATGAACGCATCCACTTTCAGTGGTCGAGTCACTGGTTCGACTCTCGCAAATCCCTACACCGTGGTCAGCAGTGCTATCGGCACACTTACAGGGCCTCTGCATGGGGGTGCTAACGAGGAAGTTCTGGATATGCTCGAAGAAATCGGCACCCAGGCCAACGTAAAGGCCTGGCTAGACGATGCGATAAAACACAAGAAAAAGATCATGGGATTCGGTCACCGTGTTTACAAGGTCAAGGATCCCCGGGCGACTGTTTTGCAGGAACTTGCGGAACAGATGTTTGTGGAAACCGGCAAACCTGAAGTTTACAAGCTTGCAGTGGAGATGGAAACTATTGCCTCCGGCATTCTGGGGCCCAAAGGCATCTATCCCAATGTGGATTTCTACTCCGGCATCATTTACCAAAGTCTTGGTATTCCAAGGGATTTGTTCACGCCCATCTTTGCCATTGCCAGAGTTACCGGATGGCTGGCGCACTGGTTGGAACAATTGAAAAACAATCGCATATTCCGACCGGAACAGGTATTTGTCGGCAAGAACGATCAGCCTTACGTTCCTTTGGATAAAAGACCGTAATCCAAAAATCCCCAAGACATCCATCCTCAAGGCGGCTTGAACCATGCTTGATATCGCATTTATTCGCTCGAACCCTGATGCAGTAAAAAGCAATTGTAAAAACAGGAATGTCGCTGTTGATGTTGACAGGGTAATCGCGATTGATGACGAAAGAAGAAAGCTTCTCAGCCAGATACAGACAATCCAGCAAAAGCAAAATGAACTTTCCAAGGAAATCCCCAAGGAAAAAGACCCCGCCAAAAAGCAGGAACTTGTAGCCCAGGGCAAGCAACTGCGTGAACAGGTTTCCGGCATGGAAAGCCAAGTCAGGGAAACAGAAACCAGCCTCAAGGCCGCCATATCTGTCATTCCCAACATGACACATCCGGAAGCACCGGTGGGCGCCCTACCGGAAGACAACAAAGACATCAAACATTTTGGCGAGAAGAAAAAATTCGATTTCAAACCAAAGGACCATGTTGCCCTATGCGATTCGCTACAACTAGCCGACTTTGAGGCAGGAGCTTCGGTTACCGGGCAAAAATTCTACTTCCTCAAAAACGAGGGAGCACTGCTTGAACTCGCCCTCGTGCAGTACGCCATGAGTGTTTTGCTTAAAGAGGGTTTCACCCCCATCATCACACCCGACCTTGCGAGGGTTGAGGTTCTTGAAGGAATTGGCTTTCTTCCAAGAGATCCAGATCCAGAAAAGCGTCAGGTTTACACCATTGAAGGAACCGACCTTTGCTTGGTGGCAACCGCGGAAATCACGCTGGGGGGCATGCATCGTGATCAAATTCTTGATGAATCCACCCTGCCCCGTAAATATGTCGGCCTATCTCATTGCTTCAGAACCGAGGCCGGGGCACCCGGAAAAGACACCCGCGGCCTTTATCGCGTTCACCAGTTTACCAAAGTTGAAATGTTTGCTTTCTGCACCCCGGAACAAAGTGAGCAAATTCACAAGGAAATCCTTGCCATCGAGGAAAAAATCTTCCAAGGCCTTGGCTTGTGTTTCCGCGTTATAGACACTTGCACCGGCGATCTGGGAGGTCCAGCATACAGAAAATACGACCTTGAAGCTTGGATGCCCGGCAGGGGTGAACAAGGCGATTATGGCGAAGTCACCAGTACTTCAAACTGCACGGATTATCAATCCCGCAGATTAAACATTCGTTGCAAAAGCGCAACCCAAAAAGGAACCCGCTTTGTTCACACGCTAAATGGAACCGCTGTGGCGGTCACCCGTGCCATGGTTGCGATTCTGGAAAACAACCAACAGGCGGATGGTTCTGTTATAATTCCTGAGGTGCTGAGGCCATTCATTGGCAAAGACCGGATTGTGCCCCGCTAAAAATCGCGCACAGCCTTCTTGGAATTATATGCGTGGATAAAGACAATCTGCCTCCGGATGAAAAAGTTAAACTTTTCCCCGCTTCCCCCGGCGTCTACATCATGAAAGACGAAAAAGGGGTCGTTCTATACGTGGGCAAAGCCAAGAACCTTCGCAACCGGGCTTCTCATTATTTCACAAAAGCCGCGTTCGAGGATCCACGCACTGAAAACCTGGTGCCCCTAATCAGGGACATAGATTTCATACTGGCCCAAACCGAAGTCGATGCGTTACTTTTGGAATCAAGGCTCATCAAAGACATTCAACCCCGGTTTAATGCCGCCCTGAAGGATGGGAAGACTTTTCCCTACCTTCAAATTCGCACCCGGGAGGAATTTCCTCGAGTTGAGTTCACAAGATCACCCCGGAGAAAAGGCGTTCGGCTTTATGGGCCGTTCACAAGTTCCCGCTCCCTAAAGCATGCGATTCTCGTTCTGCAAAAGATCCTAAAATTTCGCACATGCTCACTGGATATCAGGTCGGATGACAATCGCTGGCGCTGGTTTCGCCCATGCCTTTTGCATAGCATTCATCAATGCAGCGCCCCGTGCAACTTTCGTGTCACCCGCGAGGAATACCGTGCCCAGATCAAATCATTAATCATGGTGCTTGAGGGTAGAAAAAAGAGACTCCTTCGCAAAATGAACTTGGAAATGATGGAGGCCAGTAAAAAACTTTTGTTCGAGAAAGCAGCCCGCCTTCGAGATGACATAAAATCCCTTGAGAAACTCGAGGACCGCGGCAGCACTTCCCAGGAGATGCAACCCGAGGTTTTCCCCATTGACCCCAAAAAAGGCCTCAAGGGATTAAAGAAAATCCTGGGTCTTCAAAATGTTCCCAGAACTATTGAGGGCATCGACATTGCTCACCTTGGCGGAGCCGACACCGTTGCTTCGCTGGTGCGTTTTCTGGATGGCCTTCCCTTCAAACCGGGTTACCGCAGATTTAAGATCAAGACGGTGGAGGGAGTGGATGATTTTGCTTCGATTCGTGAGGTTGTTTTCCGCCGGTTCAGGAAGCAACGCGATGACGAGGAAATTTTTCCCGATGTGATTCTGATTGATGGTGGAAAAGGCCAGCTTAACGCCGCAAGGGAGGCTTTTGGCATGCTTGGAATTGAACCCCCATGCCTGATTTCCCTGGCGAAAAAGGAAGAGGAAATATTCCGGCCGGGAGATTCGGAACCCATCCGGCTTGGCAGGCATTCTTCCGCGCTGCGTTTACTGCAATATGTTCGCGACGAGGCACATCGTTTTGCACAGCACTATCATCATTTGCTAAGGCACAAGAAATTTCAGGATGAATTTGACATCTCCCGCAGAAAAAACAGGAAAGCTGATAATAATGAGAATCCTTCTGACAAATGACGACGGAATATATGCCCCTGGCCTAAGGGCACTGCGAACGGAGCTTCTTAAAATCGGCACCGTGGATGTTGTTGCACCCGCGACAGAACAAAGCGCCGCAAGCCATTCAGTAACCCTGACTTCGCCTTTGGTGGTGCAGGAAGTTATGGATGATAACCTAGCGAGGATTGGCTGGGCCGTGGAGGGAAGACCTGCAGATTGCGTAAAACTTGCCATCCGCCAGATTCTTGGCTACCAACCAGACATTGTGGTTAGTGGCTTAAACGCTGGTTCTAATGCGGGTATTAATGTTTTATACAGCGGGACTGTGGCCGCGGCAGTTGAAGCTTCTTTCTTTGGCATCACCAGTATTGCCTGTTCACTGGAATACACAAAAGCAAACCCCCTGGATTTTCCCAAAGCTGCAGAATTCGCCAGAAGGGTTGTGGAAAACATTGTCGCCAGCAAACCTGCGACAGGATCCCTTTTTAATGTAAACATACCAAGCCTTGAAAAGGGATCCATAAAGGGCATCAAGGTTGTGCCCCAAAACACTTCCACTTACAAGGAAACCTTTGAGAAAAGAATGGATCCTCGAGGGAGAACCTACTACTGGTTGGGAGCTGATTTTTCCTGCCCAGACCCCCATCCAGACACCGACACTCATGCATTAGCTGATGGTTTTATCTCCGTCACTCCATTACAATTCAACCTTACTGAAAAAAGGATGCTGCCCGAGATGCAATCCTGGAATTGGAAACTTTAGCAAAGAGGTTTGCCATGAATGGTATTGAAGCAATTGTGTCATCCCTGGAATCCACAGGCCAAATGCTGGAAGGCTTTATTTCCGATCTTTCCGATAACGATCTACTTGTTTGCCCAGTGGAGGGCGCGAACCATATTGCCTGGCAAATCGGCCATCTGATTTCTTCAGAACGATTTATTATGGAAGGAAACCTTCCCGGGGCACAATACAGCCCTCTACCTGCCAATTTTGAAAATGTCCATGGCCGGGAATCCACCACTAAGAATTCAAACCAGGGTTTTCTTTCCAAAGACACCTACATTGACCTGTTCAGGAAAACCCGCGCCGCGTCAATCCAAGCCGTTAAAGCACTTAAGGATACTGATTTGGAAAAACCAACTACGGGCCGCTTAGCCGCCAAAGCCCCAACTGTTGGAAAACTATATTTGCTGGCCTCCCACCATATTTTGATGCATGTAGGCCAGTTTAGTGTGGTTCGAAGAAAACTTGGCAAACCTGTGCTGTTTTAATCATGAATTGGAACGCCCGACTTGCGGATGCCATCGTTCTTATCCATTTGGCTTTTGTTGGATTTGTAGTTTTGGGCCAACTGGTCATCCTTGGTGGATTGCTTTTAAAAAAGCCATGGGCAAGAAATATTGGATTCCGGATCACTCATCTGGTTTGCATCGGTATCGTTGCCATCGAAGGCATGTTGAATGTTGAATGCCCCCTGACCGTTTGGGAAAGAAAACTTCGTGTGGAAGCAGGCGAAATGTTGGATGAGGCCCCATTCATTCCACGCCTTGCCAACCGGATACTTTTTTACCCGGATGTGCCACACGAATACTTTGAATGGGGGCATATTGGGTTTGGAGCCCTGGTTTTTATGACGTTTCTTTTGTGGCCACCCCGCCTGCCACAAAAAACAAAATTAGATGATCTTTCTTCTTCATCCCCAAGCCTGCGCTGAGCTATATTGAATAATCATTAATCACTGATGGAGAGACTTTATGAATGCTTTCAAGACTGGTGCCTTGCTCGCATTATTGATGCCGTTTGGACTTCTTGCGGAACCCAACAACTGGGAACGGTTTCGCGGCCCGAACGGAACCGGCAAATCTGATTCCAACAAGATTCCAACCACTTTTTCGGCTACCGAAGGTGTAGTTTGGAAGGTTCCCCTCAAGGGCACTGGCAACTCTTCACCCATTATTTGGAATGACAGGGTTTTTGTCCATTCCTCGGAACAGGACGGAACAAAAAGGTATTTGATTTCGCTGGATGCCACCAATGGCAAGGTGCTTTGGACCAAAGAATTTTCAGGCGCCAAGGCTAAAACCCATGTCAAGAATTCTCTGGCATCTTGCACCCCCACAACGGATGGGGAAAGAATTTATAACATCGTATGGAATGGCGAAGAGATATCGTTGTTTGCCCATGATTTTAATGGCAAAGAATTATGGAAAAGAGATTTTGGTAAATATGTGAGCCAGCATGGCCCAGGCCACAGCCCAATAGTTGTGAATGGAAAAATCATCTTTAACAACGACCAGGATGGAAGTGCCCAGCTTTTTGCACTGGATTCCAAAACTGGAAAAACTGTTTGGGAAGCACCCCGAAAGGCTTTTAGAGCTTGCTATTCAACGCCTTTATTAAACAAAAGCCCCGAAGGAAAGATGGAGCTTCTTGTTGGCACCACGGCTGGAATCACCAGTTATGATCCTGATAAAGGCTCTGAAAACTGGAGTTACACATGGTCGTTCACTAAAAGCCCGTTGCGCACGGTCGCTTCTCCGATAGTAGCGGCTGGTGTTGTGATTGCTTGCAGTGGGGATGGCGCTGGTGACAGACATCTGATTGCTGTAAGGCTTGGCGGCAAAGGCGATGTTACCGGAACAAATCTGGCATGGGAAAATCGCAAAATCTTTCCTTATGTTCCCACCATGCTTTCCAAGGATGATTTTGTCTTCAGCGTAACTGACAAGGGAATGGCCATGTGCCACATTGCCAATTCCGGAAAAGAAGTTTGGACCAATAGGCTTGATAGCCCTGTCACTGCGTCACCAGTAATGATTGGCGATAATATTTTTGCAATAGGTGAAGATGGGACAGTATATGTTTTTAAGGCCCAGGGTAGTTTTCAACAAATCGCAAAAAACACGATGGGTGAACCTGTCTTCGCATCACCCGCGGTGGCTAATGATAAACTTTTTGTTCGTGGCAAAGAGCATTTGTTTTGTATTGGAAAGAAATAAGGCAACCATCCATCAAGGAGACCCCAAATGATCAAATCCAATTTATTGAGCACCATGGTATTCGGGTTGATAGTTTTCAGCCTTGCCTGCGAATTCACTTACAATCAGGCACTAGCACAGAAAGAATCCCCTATGGAAAATTCAAATAATCGGGTTTTTGAAATGAGAACCTATTACGCCGAACCTGGCAAGATGGAAGAACTTCACAAAAGGTTTCGGGATCACACCTGCAAGCTTTTTGAAAAACATGGAATGACCCTGGTGGGCTTTTGGAAACCCATGGATCCTGCCAAAGCTAATGAATCCATGGTTTATATTCTTGCTTACCCAAGTAAGAAAGCGGCTGAAGCTTCCTGGAAAGCTTTCCGCGAAGATCCCCAGTGGATTTCCGCCCGCGATGCTTCCGAAAAGAACGGAAAACTTGTCAAGAAAATCGAATCTGTTTATCTGAATCCAACTGACTACTCTTCCCTTAAATAATTTTAAATGTATTTAACGAACTCACTGTTAGTGCTGATCGTCAGCCTTTTTCAGGGCCCGGCATTGGGTCCTGAAAAGGTGGATGAAACGCGAGTACACTTCCGGGTTTCAGATTCAAACCACATTCTCATTCGGGCAAAAATACAAGAAAAAGGACCATATTTCTTTATTCTGGATACTGGATCACCAGTTACTTTTATCAGCGAAGATGCAGGGAAAGAAATTGGCTTGAAGGCAGATGAAAAAGGCTGGTGCAGGCCAAAATCCATACTTTTGGAAGGTGGCCTTGAAATCAAAGACCCCAAAGTACGTTTGGAAACTCCTTTTCAATTAAAAGGCATGAATGGGATGGGACTTGCGGGAGTTGAACTTCATGGTTTGATTGGTTTTGATATTCTCGCAAAATACATCATTCATTTGGATATTTCAAAAAATCATATGGTTTGGATTCCCAATAATTACACCCCTTTAACACCAGTAGGAGCAGGGGGAAAATCGGCGCCTGAAAACCTTGAAACGTTGGGAACCGTAATGAAGTCGATTGGTTCGCTAATTAAACCAAAACCCCGGAATTTAGTATTTATTGGAAATCTAGGAATCACCTTCGAAACAGACCAAAAAAAGTTATTAGTAAAACAAGCCCTGCCTGATAGTGCTTCCGATAAAGCCGGTCTTCAAAAAGGAGATTTAATTACCACATGCCAGGGCGCACCTGTGAAAAATTTAAAGGAACTTCAGAAGGCCATCCTTGGACAAAAGAATATCAACATCTTGGAAATGGAAATCATCAGGGAAGGTAAAAAACAAAGCTTAAAAATCCCGTTAAACGAAAAGTAACAATGAATACTATTTACAACTATTTATTCATGCTTGTTTGCGGCGCACCCGCATCTGAAATGCATGAAATACCTTTCGAATTATTAAAAACCGGCCACATGGTAATTGAGGCAAAGATCAATGAAAAAGGCCCTTACCGGTTCATCTTTGACACGGGCGCTCCTGCAAGTATTGTCAGCAGCCGAGTCGGAAAAATAGCGGAGATTAACTCAGCCTCAAAAGTTTCCATCTCCATTTTTGGAAATGGCGGGCAAGTTACCATCAAAAGTGTTCAGGCCGGCAGTAGCAAATCCAGCAACATGCAGGCAATATTGATGGATCATCCTACCATTGCTGTTATTTCCAAATACTTTGGCCAAATAGATGGCATTCTTGGTTATACTTTTTTTTCCAAATACGCTTTAAGAATCGATTACAAACTAAAAAAAATATACCTTAAAGAAACTGACTATATTCCCGAAGATGTTATCGGAAAAATGGTACGAAGCATTCTTAAGCAAAAGCAGGAGCCAAGGATATTGGTGGCTGCAGGTTTTTGGGGGTTTAATGTTTCAGAAGGCGAAAGCAAATCTTCCGTCTTGGTTAAGGATTTATCATCACAAAGCCCGGCATCGAAAGCCGGTCTTTTAAATCAGGATCAATTACTTGAAATTAATGGTCAATGGGTCACCAATTTGATGGATATTCAGTGGATCATGGCTACCACCGAACCAAACGCTGATTGCTTGGTAACGGTTCTACGCGATGGCAAAAAATTACTCATAAGACTTTCCCCTTCTT
>JBEGQX010000045.1:0-28733 GCA_041180805.1 Planctomycetota bacterium | reverse complement strand
CTTTCACGATGAATTCCTGTTCATGGGTTCCATCCAGATAGTTGATGATCGCCTTTTCAAAATCCCCCACCCGAATGATCTGATGGCGAATGTTTGTGACCGCACCAAGGGTAGCGGCTTGATGGGCGATAAATCCGAACACCTTGGGCTTGGAGCTGATCTCATGAATACCAGTGATTGGCCGGGTGGTGATATCCACCGAACCGATGGGCATGGATGTGTATGCGGTTACCATCATCTGGCCAAGCTGGAAAACCAACTGGCCAAGTAACTGTGCATCGGTTGGAAGCTTAAGGCCCATCATAGCGGAGGCCTTTTCAAGTATTTCCATCGCGGGTACCGAAGATGGCCAGGCTTTTTGCATCACCAGAAGCGCTGCCTTCAAAAGAGGTTCCCCCACACCCATGACCACACCGTTTTGGCAGTTGAATGATGCCTGCTCTGTCGCCAGAATGTTCAGGTTGGGCTCATTGCTGGTAAGCGAGGACGAAATATGCATATTCTGCACACAGGATGGATTTACAGAGTAGACAGGCTGCTTGCCCTTGCGAGTGATCAGGGACATGCGAAACATCCGATTGCGAATGAAGTCCATGTACTGCTCGGTTTCCACCAGACTGATGGTTTGTGAAAGGTGTTTCTGGGCTTGTTCCGGCATATCGCGCGTGGACATGGTCCGCGGGTCGCTATCCCCCAGATAAGCCAGGCCATGTTTTTCACAACGGCTGACAAACTGGTGGAAATAGCAGGGTTCGTTGTTCTCTTCCAGGAATTCGTGGTAAAGGTAACTGTCATTCTGGGCGCGGAGCAGTTCCAGTTCCGATTGCAGGAAGATGCCGTATGGGTTCTTGTCGCCCTGAACCGAATTTGCCAGGAACTGAAGAAGAGCCCGGGCCTGGTAGATTTTCGATTGGCGATCGTTGAACTTGCTGACATGGTAGATCATCATGTCGCGGAGCATGCCTCGCATCCGCCATCCGGGCATCACATTGTAACTGATGTAGGCAACGCCATTGGGTGAAAGGGTCTTATTGCAGATATCCAATATCTTTTCTTGGCAGTTGTTATCCACCCAGGAATAAACCCCATGCACAATGATGAAGTCGAATTGCTGACCCCTGGCATCAAAATCCAAAATGCTCTGGCAGCGAAGGTCGAGATTCTTCAGGCCAAGCTTGGTGACCTCGGTGCGTCCTTCTTCGATTTGCTTGGCGGAAAGATCAATGCCTTCCAAGCGTGCCTTGGGAAGAAGGTAAGCCATGGGAATCAGGTTATTGCCAGAGGCGCAACCAATCTCCAGCAGGCTGCAATTTTCCACGTCGGGTGCTTCCACCGAAAAGAGGCGGGCAAGCGTGGAGAGCCTGTCCGGATGAGTTTGCGGATAGGGGAAACTAACATAAGGCATTTCATCGTAAGTGGTTTGGTAGTTTGCCTGTGACATGGAATGCCCCAATCTAAGCACTTGAAAGCAAAGGTTCGTCAATTTGTGATTAACGGATGTATCGACTTTTCCGGGCCTTTTCTTTGATTTTGGCATGATCGGGAGTGAATTAATGAATAAAAGCAGATCCAAGACTTTCCCAAACCCCCTCTTTTACTTTCCTTTGCGCCTTTTGATCCCTTATAAATGATCCTATTCTACCTGTATTTTTGTAAATCCCATGGGAGACTCTTATGCGTTGGATGGTCGCAGCTTTGCTGGTGGTTATGCAGGTTTCGGTGGTTGGGGCCCAGTCGACAATTCTTTTTCCATCCAATGTTGATGTTTCGCCGGATGGTTCACAGATCACGTTTGATTGGAACGGCGAGATCTGGCTTGCCGCGGTGACCGGTGGCCCGGCACAACCGCTTACCAGGAACCCTTCTCGCGATCGGTACCCGAAGTTCTCGCCGGATGGCAAAACCATTGCCTTTGCATCAGACCGTGAGAATGGCGTACAGGTCTTCACCATGCCCCTGGTCGGTGGCACACCTTCGCAAATTTCCTACCACACGGGTGGTTATATACCCGCTGGCTGGCATGCCGATGGCAAGCATCTTCTTGTGCAAGCCACCAGGGATCATTTCTGGCGTCATGGCGAGAGGTTCTTCCTGCTGAACGCCACCGAGAGAAAAGCAGACCAGCTTTTGTTCGATGACTATGGCCAGGAAGGAAGCCTTTCCCCCGATGGCAAGCGCATTCTTTTTGTTCGCGAAGGCCCTGCATGGTGGCGCAAGGGTTACCATGGTTCGCAATCCGCGCAAATATGGATGTACGACCGCGATGAGGCCAAGTTCTATCCCATACTTCGCCATGAACGGGGTTGTAGATCCCCCATTTGGAAACCGGATGGCAAAGGTTTCTACTACACGGGGGCACAGGATGGAACTTTCAACCTCAGGGAATATGACCTTGCTAACGGCAAGGATCGCAGGATCACCAACTTCACCGAGGATCATGTGATTCAGCCGGCCCTTTCTCGCAATGGTTCCACGATTGTTTTCAGGGCACTTGCAAATCTTTATTCCATCAAACCCGGTGCGGATGAGAATCCACGCCGACTGGATCTTTCCACCAAGGCTGACTACGAACCCACCAAGGAAGAAAAACGCACCCTTACCTCCGCCACGGATGTGGCTTTTTCTCCCGATGGTTTGGAAATAGCCTTCATTGCTGGTGGGGATCTCTGGGTGATGGATACCGAGCTTCGTGAACCAAGGCAGGTCACCAACACTCCGGAAGAAGAGAAAAACCCAGTTTGGTTGAACAACAGCGAAGGTCTGCTATACATCAGGGATGGTGGCCATACCGCGGAAATCTACCGCGCGGATCGCAAGGATAAATCCAAATTCTGGTGGCTTAATGACGAGTTCCTGCACACCCAGGTAACCCGCGATGGCGAAGCCAAGGAAAGCCTCAGCCTAAGTCCGGATGGCAAATCGATGGCCTATTCCCGGCTGCGGGGCGACCTTTACATCAGCCCCATCTCTGGTGAAAACCCACGCAAGATAATCGCCTCTTGGAACCAGGTGGATTATGACTGGTCACCGGATGGCAAATGGCTGGTTTACGCACAGTACGATGTGGACTTCAACAGGGATGTTTGGATTCTGCCCACGGATCTTTCCAAGCCTCCATTCAACCTTTCCCGTCATCCGGATAATGAAAGCAACCCACGCTGGTCACCAGATGGCAAAGTGATTGCCTTCACGGGAAGACGCAGCGGTGGCGAGGAAGTGGATATTTACTATGTGAACCTTGTGCAGGAGGAGGATGAAGTTTCAGCGCGGGATCGCAAGCTGCAAAAGGCGATTGAAAAAATCCAGAAAGCGCGTCCCAAGGGCAAAGTGGATTCCAAATCGGGTGATGATTCTGAGAAAAAGGAGTCCGCAGACAAGGAAAAGAAGATGCAGCCCGCATCCATGAAGAAGGATGAATCGGTGGCGGTGAATATCGATTGGGTAAACCTTCACAAGCGTATTCGCAGGCTAAGCCTGCCAGATTCCACCGAGACGGGTTTGTTCTGGTCGCACGATGGCAAGCGCCTTGCCTTCTCCGGAACGGTTAAGGGAGACAGGGCGACCTACGCCTATGATTTTCCCATGGAGGGTTCCGCAACCCCCAAGCAGATTTCCTCTCGCACCGGTTCGCAGGCTCGCTGGCTGAAGAATGGCAATGTGGTCTGGTTGTCAGGTGGATTGCCAGCATCTTTCAGCCCGGGAAGCTCCGCCCCCACGGCGGCACCCATGGCCACGGTTCCTTCCCTGCCCGGTTTGCTTCGCAGGGGAGGAGGTGGCACTTCCTCCACAGCGGATGCCAGCCCCGATCCTTCCGGTTACCGTTTTCAGGCCAACCAGAAGGTAAACCTGCAGGAGAAGTTCGGCGTTGCCTTTGACCATTGTTGGGCTGCCATGCGCGATCATTTTTATGATGAGAAGCTTGGCAATTCTGATTGGAACAAGGTGCGCGAAAAATACCGACCCTATGCCGCGCAGGCACCCAACATCGAGGTTCTGACCACCGTGGTGCAACTTATGCTGGGGGAAATCAATGGATCCCACCTCGGATTCATGACCGCCTTCAACATGCGGGGTGCAACCACCGAGGAAACCACCCGTGGCTGGAGGGAAACCACCCGGCATCCCGGTGTTCGCTTCGAGAATGGCTTTGCAGGCCCGGGATGGAAAATCCGCGATGTTCTTCCCGGTGGCACCGCAGACAGGGCCAAGTCAAGACTTAAGGCAGGGGAAATCATCCTGAAGATTGATGGCAAGGAAGTCAAACCGGGCATGGATCCCACCCTGCTCTTGAACGGAGTTTCCGACCAACCCATGCAGTTGGTGGTACGAGGGCTGGATGGCAAAGACCGCGAGGTTTCCCTGCCAGCCACCAGCGCGCTTGCAGTACCCAACCTTTTGTACCGTAAATGGATGGAAGACAACCTGGCCATGGTGGAAAAACTTTCACAGGGCAGGTTTGGCTATCTTCATATCAGTGCCATGGACATGACCAGCTTTGTGAAGTTTGAGGAAGAGTTATATTCACAGGCGGCGGGCAAGGATGGTTTGATCATTGATGTGCGTGAAAATGGTGGCGGTAGCACGGCGGATCACCTGCTGACTTCGCTGACGCAGCCTGTTCATGCGATTGCAGTGCCGCGCGGAAGCACGCAGGGTGGCTACCCGCAGGACCGAAAGATTTACGCCACCTGGAACAAACCAATCGTGGTGCTTTGCAACCAGAATAGTTTCAGCAATGCCGAGATCTTCAGCCATGCCATAGTTGCCTTGCAGCGTGGCAAGCTGGTGGGGGTTCCCACCGCGGGAGGGGTAATCAGTACGGGCGCCACTCAGATCATGGATCTTGGCACCCTGAGGATGCCTTTCCGGGGGTGGTATGGCATCAAGGATGGGGAAGATATGGAACTGCATGGCGCGCAGCCCCATGTGGTCGTCTGGCCCGAACCCGGCGAGATGCCCAAAGGCGTGGACAAGCAACTTGAAAAGGGTGTGGAAACCCTGAAGTTGGAAGTCGAGGCCTTCAAGGCGAAGCCATTACCAAAACTACGCAAGGCCACCGAGAGATAATGGTTCTTAAAAACCATATAGGCGGTACAAAGCGGCAGCTTAAGCTATATCTTTAGGATCAGCCCGCGTCTTTCCAGTGCGCGCAGTATGATGGTACAGATGGCGAAATAGATCGCAAAGATGAACACAATGTAAGACCATGGGCTATCTTTGGGCGCGAATGGCCCAATGGCAGATTCCACCATTCCATGCAGGATATAAGCCGCCAGCGCATTGGTTCCAAAGGTCTTGAACAGGCCCAGCCCAATCCACTTCATCCGGTCGCAAGCCTGGTAAAAAAGTGCGAACACAAGCATGGCGAAACCCGCCCCAAAGGTCAGGTAGGAAACGCTACCGGCCCTTTGGCTCATGGTCCAGATGTTCACCGGGTGCGATGGGGCGACAAAGGGTGGTTCCAACAGAAACGATCTGATTGTGTATGGTTCGCTTACCCCATTTGGATAGGTGACCAAATTCAGGCAGGAAAGCCCATAACCTGTTAGCATGAACCCGCAGGCGATGGCCAGCATGAACCCAAACGCCCGTTCAGGGATTTGGGAAACCACATCATAGGCAATGGTTCCAGCAATCATTGGAATGGTCCAGGTGAGAAAACCCAGCGGGCCACCATCGATTCCCGGCCTTTTCATGATGGCCTGGTAATATCCATTTTCGGCAAAAATATGAAACAGCAATGCCGCTGTAGCCATCATGCCAAGCCTTTGGGGGATGGATTTTCCCACCACGGGAAGAATCAGCAGCGAGGTAAGTGCTATATGGGTAAGGGTCTGAAAGAAATTCCGCTGGAAGGATTCTGTCAGAAAACCGGCAAAGCCAAGATCCCTGAGTTTTTCAAAGGTTTTATAGTTTCCATCAAGATGATGGATAATAAACCCAATAAGCAGAAGCCCAAGGTTTCTGCGAACCGTATGTACTCGTGCCGCGTGCACCCCCTCCTGGTCGCATCGGCGCAAATAGGTAAGCCTGTAGGCAAAACCAACTGCGAAGAAAAATTGCGGCATGATGGTATCCGCAAAACTACAGTAGGTATGCCAATGACCCAAATTTGGCAAATGCTGGCGGATGAACAGAAAACTTCCCAGAAAGTTCACAAATAGCATTCCGGCCACTGTGTAACCACGGAATTGATCCAGTGAAGCCAACCTCTGATCGGATTGCATACAGAATGCACTCCAGAAATGGCCAGAATTGCAAGTCCTTTGGCCAGCATTCCTTAATTACATTTTAACGCTGCCAAGGGCATTTATGACATTACTTCGTTAAATTACGAAAAATTAAACCCCTTACATGAAGAAATATTAAGGAACTATTACCGATACCAAGGTGACTTAATAGGGTTAGTTTGTTGTTGCATTGATTAATAGAAACCCATGGAAAATCAAGAATAAACATGAGTAAAGATTTAAATCGTCCTTCACGCCAGGCCAATCCATTAAATAGTTTGAAGAATAAAAAGCCCGGCAAAAGAACAGGCCAGGAAACGGTTCGCGTTTATGAATACTTGCGCGAACAAATTCTTACGGGAAAGCTTCCTTCGGGGGCTCATTTGGGCCAGATAGCCATTGCCACATCCCTGGGTACCAGCAATGGACCAGTTATAACAGCCCTGAGAAAACTGCAATATGAAGGCCTGGTATCCCATTCCCGTGGCCAGGGTTGCATAGTTGCGAAATGGAGTCCTGCCATTCTGGAGGACCAGTTGGTGGTTCGCAGGGCCTTGGAAACCGAGGCGGCAAGGCTTGCTTCCAGAAGAGTTGGCAAGGAGGATATTGAAATTCTGGCGGAAATGATTCAAAAAATGTCTGCCTTTGTCCGTCAGGGAAAAATACAGGAAGCCCGGGACTTGGATTGGGAATTTCATGCCACCATTTCAAGGCTCACCCGCAGCCAGGCGCTTCAGGAAGCTTTGGAAAAATGTCACTTGGTGGAAATGATCCGCAAAAGGGAAATCAGTAACCAAACCAAGGAAGAACTTGCGGAATGGGTTCAAAATCATCAGACATTGCTGGATGCCATCGCCTCTGGAAACCCTGAAGAGGCTGGCAACGCGATGCACAAATATTTAACCCAGAAAAAGTAGCCTGACCTGCTGAATGGGTTTCGAATTACGGCTTGGGTAGGTCCGCTGGTGGAGTTTTGCCGCCTGCCGGGTTTTCAAGACTCGAGCGAAGCTTGGTGCGGTTTTGGGTTTCGCCACCTGTCACCAGGAAAAAGTTTTTTCCTGAAACGCCCGAATCGATGTTCAACACCGGGTTGGCATCCGCGGTGAAAGTTGCCTTCTCAACGGGATTCCATTCATTCTTGGTGTTGCGAACCCAGCCGTTGCCAAATTCCGCCTTGCGGGCAAATGTCGTTGAAACTTTGTCCCGCTTGAAATCCTCGACGAAGGAATAATAGCCCTTCATGTTTGCTCCGCCGGTGATGGTGGAAAAAGCCACCATGTGGATCCACTTTTTATCGGTCGGGTGGAAAAAATAGCCCGAGTAAGTGGTGCGGTTGCCTTCCACCTTGGAGGTAACCATGAAGCGATAGGTCTCGTTGTCTTTCCAATTCAAGTCATAGAACGACTGGCCACCGGTTCCTTCGCCGCCAAATCTGCCAATGCGTGTTTTTTCATCCTTGTGGATCAGCTTGGTGCGTTTTTCTTCCTTCACGGCGTTGGGATCATTCTGTCCGGAATCCCAGACTGAAAAGATGGCCAGTTTTTTGCCATTGCCCAGTTCCTGAATACCGAAGTAACCCTTGTTCCAGCCGCAAACCATAAAGTAGGTTCCCTTTGCCGAGGAACGAACCGTGATTTCGTTGTAAAAGGCGTTTCCTTCAGGCATGGGATAGCCAAGGTGCACCGACCTGCAGGCGATACCCTTTAATTTTTCATCCGCCAGCGTGGGCAATGAAAGCAGCCCCAAAAAAACCATGGCCAAAAAGGAGAGCAGTTTTTTTCTCATAGGAAAACCTTCCTGGGTTTTAATAAAAGTTATCAGATTAATAAGAATAGATGATCATTGACAAATAACCATCCCATTTATGATGATGGTCAGATATCAAAATAAATTATTCAGTAACCCAGACTGCTTAATGAACATTTTGGTTCGTTAGGGGGGGCCAGTCGTGTCAAATAAAAAAGCATTTACCCTGATAGAACTCCTCGTGGTGATCGCCATCATAGCAATACTTATCGGATTGCTATTGCCGGCGGTGCAGAAGGTACGTGAGGCAGCATCCCGTATGACCTGCAACAACAACCTCAAGCAATTGGGGATGGCGTTCCATAACTACCATTCCACCTACAATCAGTTACCCCCGGCATATTTTCTGGCACTTCCGCCTGCTGCCAACCTTGCTTACGGTTGGGGCCCACTTATACTTCCTTACATTGAACAGGAAAACCTCTACAAGAAATATGATTTCAACCAGATGTTTACCACGGCGGGCAACCTGGCTGTATTGCAAACCCAATTGAAAGTGATGCAATGTCCTTCCACACCCAGCCAAAGTCGCACAGAGACCTGTGTTTTCCCCGCGGGCACAATTCCTGGTTATCCAACTTTGAATTTTACCCTGGCTGCCGGGGATTATGGCGTGATTGGTGGGGTTCTTAGCCGTGGCTGGGATGCCATTGTTGGGCCTCCCTCTGGTGGCGACCGTGAGGGTATGCTGGCAGTCGTATACACCCCGGGTGAAACTTCCAAGCTGACCGATGTTACGGATGGTACCTCCAACACCCTCTTACTGACTGAATTGGCGGGAAGACCAGAAACCTGGCAAACCAACAACCGTATCAACACCAATGGGTTTCCCAATACGGTGGGTGCCGGCTGGGGTAATCCTTACAACGCGGAAAATTGGTTATCCGGTTCCCTGTTTGATGGTACGGGTGCCCAGGGCCCTTGTGTGATCAATTGCACAAATATTACCGGACGTGGAATCTATGGTTTTCATTCCGGTGGGGCTGGTGTGGCCATGGGCGATGGCAGCGTTCGCTTTCTGGCAGCAAACATGAACGCCAAGAATTTCATTTACATGGTCACTCGCAAAAAAGGCGAGATTATTTCTGAATAACAAAAGTTTCGGGGAATTCGGATGTATCGTCTGGGGGCAATTCTATTTCTTGCGGTTTTCGTTTCTGTGGTTGGCTGCGAACGTTCATCCCGTCAGCCAACCTACCCTGTAAAAGGCAAAGTTCTTGTGAATGGCAAACCTGCACAGGATCTTTTTATTTATCTTCATCCAATGGATAAAAGTGATCCCAACGCTGTCCGGCCTTTCGCACAGACCAATGAAAATGGGGAATTTGAATTGAACTCCTATGTGACAGGGGACGGCGCGCCTTTGGGTGAATTCATCGTTACCTTTGATTGGCCCATGAAGTCTGGCACATTTAAGAACAGGTTTGAGGGCTCGGATCAGCTTCTTGGAAAGTACAAGCAACCGGATAAATCCAAGTTTAGGATAAACATCACCAAGCAGGGTCAATTGCTGGAAACTTTTGAACTTAGCACCAAATAAAAGATCAGGGGATTTCATGTTTAAGAAGTTATTGGTTCTTTTGGGAATATGTCTTTCCACAGAATCCATCGCCAAGGCTGATCTGGCAAGTTACATATCACGCGATGAAAAGTGCTTTGCCTGGTCGGTAAAGAACAAGACCGTCACTCCCCTGGGTTCGGTTTACGAAATAGACCTAACCTCCCAATGCTGGCAGGGAATCAACTGGGAACACCAGATTCTGGTATGCATACCAGCGGGAATGAAGCCGAGGAAAACCATGCTGCTTTGGAATACCGGCGGCAAGGCCAGTACCACCAGTGCCTTGTTCGGAATGCAGCTTGCCGCCAAGTCACAATCCCCCGTGGCGTTGCTTTTTGGCATTCCCAAGCAACCGCTTTTTGATGGCAAAAAGGAAGATGCCCTGATAGCGGAAACCTTCGTGCGTTTCCTGGAAACCAAGGATAGCACCTGGCCACTTCTGTTTCCCATGGTGAAAAGCCTGGTCAAGGCCATGGATGCGCTGCAGGCATTCACCGAGAAGGAATTTCAACAGAAGGTGGAAAACTTTGTGGTGTCGGGTGCTTCCAAGCGAGGTTGGACTTCCTGGCTAACCGGAGCAGCCGATAAGCGTGTGAAGGCCATCGCACCCCTGGTGATCGACACGCTGAATTTCCAGGAACAGATCCCAGGGCAGATCAAGGCTTTTGGAACCTATAGCGAACAGTTGGCAGACTACACCAGCCGGAACCTTGTCCCACTTCCCGAATCCAAGGAAGGGAAAACCCTTTGGCACTGGGTGGATCCCTATCAGTATCGTGAAAAATTGACCATGCCGAAGATGATCATCAATGGCGCAAACGATCCTTATTGGACATTGGATGCCCTGAACAATTACTGGGACGGCCTGAAAGGTGACAAGTATGTGCTGTATGTTCCCAACGCAGGGCACGGGCTCGAGGAAAAAACCAAGGATGGTTCCAAAAATCGGGACCGGGCGGTGAACACCCTGTGCGCGTTCAGCCTGCACCAGGTGGAGAACAAGCCATTGCCAAAAGTCACCTGGGAATACCTGAAAGAGGGAAACCAGAACAAGCTTTGCATCAAGTGTGATCCCCCCGCCAAGGGAGCAAGGCTCTGGCAGGCAAAATCCAAGACGATGGATTTCCGTCAATCCATCTGGGAAGAGTCCAGTGCCAGGTTGCAAGGCGGGGATGTCACGGCATTGTTTCAGGAACCAAACGGAGAATTCCAAGCCTGCTTTGGCGAGGTGGATTACGAGGTGGGTGGTTTAACCTACAGGCTTTCCACGCAGGTTAAGATTTGCAAACCTGCCACCAAGTGAAGGATTTGTAAAAACTGAAAGTCCATGGGTGGATGCCCGTGGACTTTGTCTTTTATTTGTAGCGTTCCTTCGCGACAGTCTTGATCTTCTCCAGGAATTCCGGGTTGTTCTTGATGGCCTGATCGAAAGTTTTCTTGTCCAGAATGAACATATCGCAGGGTGTGGCCGCGCGAATGCTTGCGGTTCTGGGCTGTGCGCTGATCAGGCTTAGTTCGCCAAAGAATGCTCCATCGGAAAGTGTGTTAAGCACTTTGCCGGAATCATCAATCACCTCGATGGTGCCGCGGGAAATGATGAACATTTCCCTGCCCGTTTCACCCTTGCGGATGATCAAGTCACCGGGGGCGTAAATGTCTGCCCGAAGCTGCAGGGCCAGGTTGTGCAGGAAGACTTCGCCCAACCCTTGGAAGAGGGGGATTTTTTCCAGAACCTCGCGGTTCAGAACCTCAACCCAGCGCCTGCCATCATTTTCAATAAGGTCGTATGCGGATTTTGGTCCCCAGCCACCTGCGGGGTAATTGGGAAAGTCTGCCGGAGTTTCGGATCCCCAGACATCCAGAATGGGTTGTGCGATTCGCCAGGCGGCCTCCACAAGGTCGGTGCGAGAAAACAAGGTGGCATCGCCGATCATGCAACTGTAAAGAAGCACCTCGTAACCCGTGCCGCGGGAAGCCTCGAAAGATTCCGAGTAATCGAAGCGCATGTTCACGGCCTGGGTTAGCATGGATGGCCCGGGGGATTTGCCCTGCACACGAAGTTCAATGCCCTGATCGGGCTGGATGTGGAAGATCAGGCGGTTTGGTTCACCGCGATTCTGCACATTGCTACCCCGGTTGAGAATGTCCGGTGCCTGCTTGAATTGAACCATGATTTCCGTGCCACGCTTCCAAAGGCTTTTGCCACTTCGCAAATAGATGGGAACACCCTCCCAGCGCCAGTTGTCGATGAAAAGCTTAAGGCAACCAAAGGTTTCGGTGCCACTGTTGGGGGAGACATCTGGTTCCTGCCTGTAGCCTGCGGCGGTTTTGCCATCGGTTTTTTTGCCTGGGCCGTACTGTCCGCGCACAGTGTGGGTGTGCACGGTCTCGGGGGTCATAAGGCGAACCGCATTCAGCAGTTCCGACTTCTGGTTTCGGATGGCGTCTGGTTTGAAGGAAGAAGGTGGTTCCATGCACAGGTACGCCAGCATTTGGAACATGTGATTCTGGATCATGTCGCGCAGTACGCCGGAGGTTTCGTAGTATTTGCCCCTGTTTTCCACACCCACCGTCTCGGTGACCGAGAACTGAATGTGGTCGATCATGTCCTTGTTCCAGATGGGCTCGAAGATGCCGTTGGCAAATCGGAAAGCCAGCAGGTTTTGCACGGTTTCCTTGCCAAGATAATGGTCAATGCGGAAGATCTGCTCTTCCTTCCAGTGTTTAAGAAGCAGGCGATTCAATTCGATGGCACTGGGAAGGTCGTGCCCGAAGGGTTTTTCGAAGATCACGCGGATCCAGCCCTTGGACTGGTCCTTGATGCCGGAAGATTGCAAGTGCGAAGAAACCAGGTCAAACACCGAGGGAGGAGTTGCCATGTAGAACAGAATGTTGCCCCGGGCCGAGTATTTGGAATCGAGGCTGGCAATCAATTCACCCAGGACCTTGAATGCTTGTGGGTCATCAAATTTGCCCGGGGTGTAGTGCAACTTTTGGCAAAAACCCGCCCAGAGGTTTTCATCGAACTTCTTGCGGGTGTTGAACTGGCGGATATCCTGCGTCATGCGTTCGCGGAAGAAATCCGTGGTCCATCCATCCATGGCGATGCCGATGATTGCAAAATTGCTTCCCAGTAACCCGTCACAATACAGGTTGAACAACGCTGGCATGAGCAACCGCTTGGTAAGGTCGCCGGATGCCCCGAAGATAACCATGATGCAAGGTTCGGCTGGCCGATCGGAATATTTGGAACCGGTGTCGGGTGCTTGCAGGAATCGTGTGATGGACATAAGTTGCTCCAAGAATGCCCTCGCGCTGTTTCCACGCGGGAAGCATTAATGTAGCATTCTTTACCCGGTACGAAAAGAACCCAGAAAAAGGTTATTTCAGGTCGAAGTTAATGGTGTTCAATTTGCCTTCCACTTTGGCGGTAAGGCCGGAAAGCGTCACATCGTTGTATTTGATGGGAATGTTCGGGGGCGGCAGCGGAGAACGATCCTCCGGCAGGCGGTCGCGCACTTCCTGGATGGAAACAATCATCACCCGGTGTTCGCCAATGGGTGCACCTTCACGATCCACATCATTGATGCGGGTTTTCATGATATATTTGCCATTGGCATCGATGATCCCAACAGCCGATGGAAGATTCCCCACGGGCTGGAAGACGACATTGCCATTCTTCAGCGCTTTTCCGTTGTAGGTAACCACACCTTCCACTTTGCCCAGGGGTGGAATATCCGAGCCACAGCCGATCATCCCAGAAAACAAGGTGGCAAGGAACAAAGCTGAGGCAATCTTCTTACTGAACATCAACCACTTCTCCATTCGCTCTGGTGGCAATACCTTGCAGCAAATTAACCGGGGTGGAATCCTTCAGAAAGCGAATACTTCCGTCGCAGAATGCGAACATGGCCCCACCCGTATGGGAACTCGTGTAAGGCATGTCATTCACCCCATAACTTCCTGAATAATTGATGGGGTAACGAACGAACTTGCTATCGATGGTTAGGCATCCTGCTGTTCCACCTTGGGGGTCATACGAATAGTAACCCCAACACCAGGGTTCAATACTTCCCCAGGCGGTGGCCAGAGTTACCTTGCGATTCTTGGCGCTGGATGTTTCACCAAATAGCATGGTATTCGAGGTTCCATCGGTAATGTCGGTCAGTTTGGTTTTACTGTAAGGATAGATGACACCAGAAGCGACATAAGGAGCATAGGCGTTTTGTGTGCCTGGTTTTGCATCCACACCTGCCGCACCACAGTTAGCCCTGTAATGCAGGGCACCCTGTTCCTTGCCAAACCACGGAATGGCGCCACCCGATGCGGTTGGGTCATCCGGACTTTTACCACCAAGTTCTGACGATGGGCAAACAAAAGTCTTGATCGGCGAAGTGAATACGGGGTCTTGCCCATAACCACTGGCATTATTGAAGCGGATCGGCATCAGTACCATCAGTGGGTCGCTGTTGCCACTCAGAGTGGCCAGCTTTTTGATGATCGCTTCCTGTTCGATGTAGGGAAACACTCTTCCCGGCCAGCCGATGAAATAACCCTGCTTGGCCTCGGCACCTGTGGGCAATGCCTGGAAGGTTTGTTCGTAATTGTGCATCGCCAGACCAAGCTGCTTAAGGTTGTTGGAGCAGCTCATGCGGGCGGCAGCCTCGCGAACCTTTTGCACCGCGGGTAATAGTAACCCGATCAGAATGGCAATGATGGCTATCACCACCAGTAATTCAATCAGGGTGAAGCCCCTGCGGGACTTGGAAAGAAACATAGAAATCTCCCATGCAAATAGAAATGAGGTATTGCGAGAGAGTCTTTGAACAAGATTTATCGTAATGGGAATGCTGGTTCCTGCCAAACCCAAAATACATCAAATCTTCATTATTGTTGTGCCGGTTTCAGCATGGTTAGTTCGGCTTCCGCGAGGTTTTCCTTGAGTACCTTTGCAATCTCGGCAATCGCCTGTGGGTGATGGTGAATGTGCATGTGGGATTCCGGAATGGTAATCATGGAATCAGAATGGACGGCTAGCGCGCTTTTTACTGGAACCACACCATCCCCACGATTGAATTCAAAGAACTGGTTCATGTCTCCTGCGATGGTGTGCACCTTGGTATTCTTTGAGGTGCGAAGGGTCTGGAATAGCCTCAGGAATGGGTTCTCAAGACCAAGCATATCAATACTGTTGGGTTGTCCCTGAATTCTGAAGGCGCTTTGAAACACATTGGGGTTACTTTCCACAAGATCCTGCCGGAAGTTTTTCTGCCACGAGGGAACTTTCGCCAACCACGAGCCAACACGACCGCTGGGCCGCAGGCTGATCGGCGACCCATCATGCGGGGTGCCGACATATACCACATGGCGAATGTTCGGGTTCGGTTCAAAAAACATGGTCTTTTTGGCTAGCGCAAGTGTGGTGTCCCTGCCACGAAGTTCCTCAAACGGAATGTTGCAAAGGCCTTTGTACATGCGATCGTCAGAATGGGTTACCTGCAGTTTGGAAAGTAGCCCACCCATGCTATGGCCCACCAGCACCATGTGCTTCAGTGCCTGATCCTCTCCCTTGGGGTCCACCTGGCCAATTACCTTGTAAAGGTTTTCGCGCAGGTCGGTTCCATTCAGCAAAATGGAGCCCGAGGTTGGATACATATACAGCCAGAACTGATAGCGTTCGCGCAGGTTCTGGTCCTGGCTAAGTTCGTTGAGTGCTTCCATCCAGGTGGCCGGGCTTGAAAGCAAGCCGTGTACAAACACCACGGGAATTCTGCCGGGTTGGTACGGGTCCACCATGTAAAGACCCTGGAATTTTGATTCGCGATCGCCATCCAGGAATCCAAGAATCCACATTTTTGAAGCGAGGTCTCTTTCCAGCATTTCCTCGTAGGGTGCGGAAAAATCGGCAGCCAGGGTTACCTCGGTTTTGCCCGCCCGGACATTGGCATACTTTCTGGGATTGATCACATCCAGCCTGCAGAAGCAACCCTCTTGTGATGGGTCGGGCACAATCAGCACCGTGGCAGAAAACGGGTGGCCCAGGCCATGATAGATATCGAGGGGATCCTTTTGCCATTCACCCGCATCCGGATGGAAGATCACGGGCAGGCCCGCCCCCTTGCGAACATAGTAATTCGCCAACATGGAATTTTTGTCTGGCATGGGCACTGTCAGGTTGCGAAATAGCGAGGCACGGTTGGGAAAACCATGCGACGCAATCGGGAAGGGTGGAACTTTCTCACTGATCTGCCACTTGTCGGAAAGCTCAAACTTTTTGCCTTTTTCCCCATCCATCAGCACGCGCATCAGGCAGCTTTGATACACCTCCATGACCCTTTTGGAATTGGGGTTTTGGGTTCCTTCCCATTCCAAAAAGCGCCAGGCAAAGCATGCTGCGTAAGCATACATTTCCACACCCAAATGGATGTCCTTGTCATCCAGTTCATCGGCTTTCTTATAGGCAAGTTCCATGAAGGAACGCAGATCGCCCGAGGTAAACTGGTCATCAAACAACAGGGCTTTCAAGGTTTGGGGAGTGGCTTCTGCAAGATTGGAAGGAAGCTTTCTGGAGGCTAGCTGAATCTCTGCCTGCTTGGTCCATTGCGACTTGGCCTGAGGAAAAGGTGGCGAAATAGTTTGGGTGTTCCTGCAGCCGGTTGGAACAATTCCAACCAGGAAGAACAATCCGGCCAGCCACAAAACTTTCAGCCTGCTCGACAAGCGCAACATCCTCCCACAAAGTCAAATTAAGGTATAACCTGTCACAAAAAAAAGTCGCAAGTCCAGAAAGGCTATTTGGTTGTGCTGTTTAACCCTAGTTGCCCAGATTCTCAGCTCCTACCCTTTGCAGGTAAAAGGAGGCAGCATAAATGCGGTTTTGAAGAGGGCATGAGGATTTAACCAGGCCTTTCTTTTTTCTCATGGAAATGCAGGAACTCTTATTTTCCCACTCTAGATTCTGGAAATGATGGGTTAAGATAGGCTAACCTGAAACATAGGGATTCTACTTTCCCTTGGGAGATAGCATGGCCAAGGCAACAATTGCGGGCGGGTGCTTCTGGTGCGTGGAGGCGGTTTTCCAGCGCGTTCATGGAGTTCAGGACGTGGTGTCTGGCTACACAGGCGGCCAACACCCCAACCCTGACTATCATTCCGTATGCAGCGGTGAGACCGGTCATGCCGAGGTGGTGCAGATCGAATTTGATCCTTCCATCATCAGTTTTTCAGATCTACTGGACATTTTCTTTGCCATTCATGACCCAACCACACTGAACCGGCAGGGAGCCGATGAGGGAACCCAGTACCGGTCTGCCATTTTCTTCCACGATGAGGAACAGAAATCCCAGGCCCTGGCAAAGATCGCACAATTAAATGCCTCCGGCCAATGGTTCAAGCCATTGGTAACCCAGGTGGAAAAGCTGGGAAAGTTTCACTCCGCTGAGGAGTATCATCAAAATTACTATTCAACCCACCCACAGGTTGGATATTGTCAGGCAGTGATAGCGCCCAAGTTAATGAAGTTCATGAAGCATTTTCCCAACCGGGTACGGCAATAGCCTTATCCGGTACAATAAAAATAGAAATGTTTGCCAACATAGTTGAGGTTGGCGTGTTACACCTCTGCCATGAATGTCATGGGAAGCGAGGCCCTGTTGAAGCCGAATCAGTCCAGGGTGACTGATGTTGAAAGAACCTTTCACCGGGGTTCCGGGCAAGATATCCAGGCTGATCCATCACTTGAATTGTTGGTCAGCGGGGATAAGCGGGCTTTTTCGGACCTGGTGGATCGGTACCAAGGCAGGCTTTTTCACTGGCTTTGCAACCTGATGCATGACAGGCATGCCGCCGAAGATCTGGTTCAGGATACCTTTGTGAGGGCATACCAGGCAGCCCACAGGTTGAAACCGGATACTAACCTCAAGGCCTGGCTGTTTTGCATTGCCCACAATGCCTATGCCAATTGGGTAAGATCCCGCAAGGGACGCAACGAGCCATTGCCTGCGGACCTTCCGGGTTCCGAGGATGGCCCGGAATTAAATGCCCAGGGCAAGGAGGCCAAAAACCGCCTCGAGGGGGCCCTGAGGAAATTACCGGAGGATTGGCGCGGCGCCTTGCTATTGCGCACGCAGGAAGAATTGTCGTTTCGGGAACTTGCACAGTGCCTGGGCACCACGGAAGAAACAGCCCGCTGGCGTGTGTTCAAGGCCAGGCAGAAGCTGCTGGAGCTTTTGCAAACGAAAGATGGGGATCTGTCATGAACTGTTCGCAGGCTTCCGAAAAAATATTGCAGCTTGAAAACCCGGGCGAGCCCGATCGTTCCCTGCAACAGCATCTTTCCAAATGCCCATCCTGCAGCGCACTTTTGCAAAGGCTGACAAGCTTGGAACAAGATGTGGCCTTTCTTTCAATCTCGACCGCCGAGGCTGGTTCCGAAAAGCGCGCAAGGAAGATCATGAGCAGGCTGGATGCCCTGGACACCGGTCGCAAGCCCTGGGTAGTCCGGCTGCGCAGGCCCAACATGGATCGTGCCCGTCAAAAGCTTGCCATTGCCGTTGCCCTGGTTGCCATTCTTTTCACGGTTGCAGCAGGCATGCTTTTTATTCCCCGCACGGTGGATCGTGATTCCCTTTCGGGTTTGGTTGCCCATAAAGACTATCAACTTTCCCGGGTGCGCTCTTTGCCCGCAAGGTTTCAGGCTGTTTCCGAAATAATTCGGCAGGAACGCACGGAGGCCCGGCTGTTTTCCCAGCAGGGCGATACCCGTCGAATGCTCATGCATGCATCCTTGCTGGTTGAATTGGTGGAGAAGGATGTTGAAAAGCTTATCGGGGTCGCCGGCGCGGATGTTAATCTTTTGAAGGCTGACCTGGTGCAGGAGCTTGCCTACCTGGGAAGCGATTTCCAGCGCCTGGCGTACCAGCATTCTTCCCGGGAAGAAGTTTCTTCCGCCCTTTTGCAACTGGCCCGTGTTTCAAAACGCGCCGAGGATCGCCTGCGGATGGCCCTTGCTTCCTAAGTGAGTTCAATTCCTGCGGAGTCGCAGGCCTGAAACTTCCTGGAGTAATTCCTTCCAGCTTTACCAATCCGATGGCTGTTCGCACCAACCTTTTTACTTTGGACCCCTGAGTGCGAACCATCTTGCGAATCTGACGGTTTCTACCTTCCCTTAAAACGATTTTCAAAATCATATCCTCGTTCCCGGAGGATAAAATCTCCACCTCGCATTTTCTGGTTGGCCTGCCATCCACCTCCACGCCCTGTCGTAATTTTTCAAGGGACGATTGGCTCAACACCGGCTTTACCGCGACTTCATAAGTCTTGGCGACCTCGTGGTCTGGCCTTGTAAGGTGATCTGTCAAACCGGAATCATTACTGATGATGAGAAGGCCTTCGCTATCCGCATCCAGCCTGCCTGCGCTGAACAGGTGTCCGTGTTCTGGTCCAATAAGATCGTAAATAGTCTTTCTTCCCAGCTCATCGGAATGGGTGCAAACCACGCCCTTGGGCTTGTTGAGAAGCAGCGTAATGGTTTTTGACTTGGATTGGACTGGCAGGTCAACGACGATTTTCTGAAATGAAAGATCCACCCAGGCAAGGGGGTTGCGGGTTGTAGTGCCGTCCACCCTTACCTTGCCATCCTGAATCCAAGACATGGCCTGACCCCGGGAACCATAACCAAGCTTGGATATGGCCCGGTTTAGAGTGACCCGTTGCCCCATGGTTGAAATACTGTTGTTAGCGTCTTGATTTTGAAAACAATCGGTCTTTGAGTCTTTTCAAAAACCGTTCATTAGATTCATAGGATTTGGAATCTTCTGTGACTATGTCAGGATTCTTAGCAAGATTACTAGGGTGCTTTGAAGGAACCAATTCAGCCTCAACATGGTCAGATGGTTTCACATCCTTCTTGTAGCCGTTGAATTTAAAGTCGGTTGGCTCATACTTGCCAACAATGTCCACCTTGAGCTTGTCGGTAATCTGGCTTTCCATGTCCATGCACCAAAAGCTCGCGTTGACAAGCAGGCGGCGAAGCCCTTCGCTCTCAAGGTCTTGCGATGCTCCCATGGTGGTGGTGAAAGCCCTGCCAAGTTTTCCATCGGGTAGCTTGTAAGTTTTGGTCCAGGCGATCGGCATCATGGGTTCATTCTGTTTGCCAGAAACTGGGGGATCTGTTGGTTTCATACCAGTAAGAACCTGCCCAAGAACAAGCGGATGGTAGCTTTCCGGGAAAGGCAGCCTTACGCCATAAACATCAGTAGGTCCCCAGATATCGCCGGTCTTGATACCACGCAGAATGGGATCCTTCTCGGCATTGGGAACAATCACGCCCCTGCAGCTTTGTTTTCCATGCTGTCCGTGATGGCTGATCCAGGTTTCGCCCAGCACAAGCTTGCCAAATCCATCGGTCCATTCCTTTTCAGCACCCTTGAAATTAAAACTGTAGCGGACATAAGGGCTGTCCTTCGGCATGTTGAACGCATGGGTGGAAGTGCGAAGCCCGATCACAGGCTTGCCCGCCTTGAGAAAGTCATCAATATATTTCATTTGGTCTGGAGGGAGCTTTCGGAAACGCAACCCCATGATGGCCAGGTCTGCCTTGGCGAGTTTCTCAAGCCCCGGGATGTTGTCGCCCTGGTTAGGATTAATCACCCCGGTTTTTGGATCGATGGCAAATAACACCGTGCAGGTAAAGCCATGATGCTTGGCCAGAATCTTACCAAGCTGTGGCAAGGCTTCCTCGGATCGATATTCCTCGTCCCCGCTGATGAGGACAATATGCCTTCCTTTGCCGGGGCCTTCCTTGCCTTCGTACACAACCCATGGATCCGCCGCTTGGGATTGATTGCCCAGAAAAAATAGACCCACAACAGCAAAAAGAATGTTTTTCATCTTGATGAAAGACCTCATTTGAAAAATGGCTTGTCAACTTCGGCAGGAATACATGCTTTTATTAATACCCTCTGAGAGGCTTCTGGAAAAGAAAAATCCCGTTTGGGTACAATCTAAAAACCCCTGTTGGAAATGGATCGCATCTGGTTGATGGCATCCCGAAAAGAGGGTTCCCTGGCACCTTTAAACCCGGCAGCCATACTGGCCTTCATCATTCGGGATTTGGCTTCATTCAATTTTGTTTCATATTTTGCCTTGAGGCGTTCATCTTCAGACTTGGAAGGCTTTGGAAGGGCCTTAAGCTGGTCAAATTCGGTCTTCAGCCTTCCTCCGGTACTGGTGATTTTGGGTGCGGCATCCCTGGCGCTGGAATCATCCTGAACGGATTCAAGGATGGCACCCAGATCATTCATGCTTTTGATGACATTTTGAAGAGCCGTTTCATGTTTGGAACCAAACAACACGGGCCACAATTTCCAGGCACCAAAACCCAGTCCCGTTACCAGCAGAAAGGTTCCAAATCCCACTCCTATCAGGAAGGGTAAATTTCCACCAGACTTGGATCGTTTCTTTCCCTTTGATTTGGTTCTTACAGGTTCCTGTTCTTCCTCGGTTTCCAATTCAAGTTCTTCCACTACTTCCTCGGGTTCAGGAATGGTGAAAGACGAATTACACTTTGGACAGATGATCTTCTTGCCCGGTGTGGGTGAGTTTTTAAGCCGGAGCTTTGCATTACATTCCGTGCATGTGACAATATTATTTTCCAAATCACCAGACATGATTATTTTGCCTTTACGCTATCCATGGAAAGATGGGACTAATTTTGGGACAGCCCAAAACCTTAAGGTTCAGGATATGCTGAACGATTCCAAGGGAACATAGTTACCCTGGTCAAATAATTGGTTAAAGTCGTAATTCTCATACGTCATTAATCATGGGGATTCAGGCATTCTTCTTGCAGATTCTGGGCCTGTGATGTGAAAATACCCTATGAATGAAATTAATGCGCCTAGTTGGGGGAATCCCGGATGCGTTGGATGCGAATAATCTGCCTGTCTGCACTGTGCCTTGTCTCGGCAGTGGTGATCGCACAACCTCAGGTGCAGCAAGCCCAAAAGGATTCACCCCCCGCACAACTGAATGATTCGATTGACCAGTCGGCGGTAAGTCTTCCCCGTGACAACAAGATGAAAAGCCGCATTGAGGCGGCGCAAGACTACATTAAATCGGAAGACTGGGCCGAGGCCTGCAATGTGCTGCAAAAGCTGATTGACATTCGCGAGGATGTTTTTGCCGAGCTTGGCCGCAAGGGGCCGGATGGAAAAGATTCCACCTCTCTGGTCAGTGTGCGTACCGAGGCCAACCGGATGGTGGCGGCGCTTCCACCCAAGGGTTTGGAATTTTACAAGCTGACCTTCAACGCCCCCGCTTCTGCCATGCTGAAGGAGGCACGCGCCAAGGGTGATGCCAATCTTCTGGCACAAATAGTCCGACAGTATCTTCACACCGACCCGGGCGCCGAGGCTGCCATTCTGCTTGGAACCTATCAACTGGATCGTGGCAATTTCATGGCGGCTTCGCTGGTTTTTGAAAAGCTTCTGGAACGGGAGGGGGCAGACAAGCTTTCTCCCCGCACGCTTTTCAAGGCTGCTTATGCCTTTTATCAGGCAGGTGATACCTCACGGGGTGCCAGGGTTTGGCAGATGCTGGCTTCCCGCGGGCTTCGAGAGCTCAATATTGGTGGTACCGCGCAACCTTTGGAGGAACTCAAAAAGCTGGCATCCACCCAGTCCAGATCCGGGGATTCCGGAATATTTGACTGGTTGCTTTTCTGGGGGAACCCAAAGCGCAGCGCGCAAATGCCCGGAGGCACTGCATTCCTGGAACCTCGCTGGAAGCTAGCCACCGCCAAGCTCGACCAGACCAAGTCCTGGTTGCGCATGGCGGAAAACCAACTGCAGCAGCAAAGACAGCAGGCCCCCATCCCGGCTTTTTCGCCACTTGCCATCACCGTCACCAAAAACGACCAGAAGGTGCCTCTGCTTGTCTATCGAAGTTACTGGGGTATCCATGCTGTCCAGATGAAAACAGGCAAGCTGGAATGGGAAGCCCGTTCTGACTGGGCCTTGGAAACCGCCTTGAAAGACAACCGCAAGGAACAGGCCATTTCCAACTGGCTTAACAGTTATGTCAACAACCAGTTCAACCGGCCCGGAATCGTGTTTGAGAATTCTTCCATGGGTACATTCTCTTCCGATGGCAAATACCTGTTCGCCGTGGAAGACCTGGCGGTGCCACCCCCACCCATGAACAACGCCTACGCTCCAGGGAACAATGCCCGCTTTGGTGTTACCAGCAAGGAAGTGATCGATTCCATTCTTCATGCGAAGTTGCAAGCCTACGACCTTGTAACTGGCAAGCTTCGTTGGGAAATTGGTGCTCATGCCGAGAAGGGCGACCTGGTGGACACTTACTTCCTTGGGCCGCCACTTCCCATCAGTGGCAAGCTATTTGCCCTTACGGAAAAACAGCAGGAGCTTCGCCTGGCCACATTGGATCCCTCCACCGGGAAGCTGCTTGCCATGCAGACCCTGGTCACCACCCGCGACAAGCTTGAACAGGATATCGGCAGGCGCAGTCAGGCCGCGCATCTGGCTTTCGGCGAAGGTATTCTTGTTTGCCCGACCAACGCCGGCGCGCTTCTTGGGGTGGATCTTCTAACGAACAGTCTCGTCTGGGCCTATATGTACCGTGACAAGGCCGAGGGTACCGATGTTAACCAGGGAAATGGAGCCCAGCCCCTGCCCGGAAGGATTCGCATTGGCATCAATCGTGTTCAGAACCCAAACCAAAACAATCAATGGAAGGTTACCGCACCCATTATTTTGGATGGCAAGGTGATCTTTACCGCGCCTGATGCCCGTGCGGTGCATTGTGTCAACTTGCGTGATGGTACCAAGATCTGGTCCCACAACCGTCAGGAAGAGGATATTTACCTTGGCGGTGTTGTGCAAAACAAAGTGTTGGTGGTGGGAAGGAAAAGCTGCCGGGGCCTTGATCTTTCCACAGGGCAGACAGCCTGGACCCTTGAAACCGGAGTCCCCTCAGGCATTGGCATTACCTCCGAGAACATCTATTACCTTCCTCTCAAGGAAGGCATCACTTCCAAGGAACCCGAGATTGTTGCGATTGATGTGGCCCGTGGGCAGGTCGGTGCCCACACTCGTTCCCGCAAGAAGGAAGTGCCGGGAAACCTGCTGTTCTACGAGGGGGAGGTAATCTCCCAGGGCACCTCGGATTTGGTTGCGTATCCCCAGCTTGCGGTCAAGCTGGAACAAATAGATCAGTTGATCAAGGCGAACCCCAAGGATCCCCTCGGCCTGACCGAGCGGGGCGAACTCAGGCTCGACAAGGGCGACCTTGCGGGTGCCATCGAAGACCTTCAAATGGCGCTGGAACAGAAACCCAATGCCACGGTGACCGAGCGGGCCAGGCTGAAACTTTACGAATCATTCACAGATTATTTCCAGCGCGACTTCAACAAGGCTGAAAAGTTCCTTGATGAATACCAACAATTATGCAAGGTCGAGATCCCCGAAAAGGCATCCGATACCGAACGCAAGGAAAAGGAAGCTGAGCAGCGCCGACGCAAGGCAAACTTCCTTTGCCTGGTGGCCAAGGGTCGGGAATCCCAGGGCAGACTGGTCGAGGCTTTTGAAAAGTACCTGGAATTCGCCTCGATAGCGCTACCCGATGAACTTATCTCGGTGATTGATGAACCTTCGGTACGATCGGCAGCGGATGTTTGGTCACAGGGGCGAATCGCTGCCATGGTGGCTTCCGCCTCTCCGGAGCAACGCAAGCCGCTGGAGGAGAAAATCCAAGCCCAGTGGGAAGAGTTGAAGAAAAAGAATTTGCCACTTGAGGATCTGAAGAAATTCGTGGCGGTGTGTGGTTCGCTGTTCACGGTTGGCAAGGAAGCCCGATTGCAACTTGCGATCAAGCTTTCAGGGTCCAAGGATGCGGATGCGATGCTGCTTGTGGAGCAGAACCTTCAGCCCCTGCTTGGGGACAATGGCGGTCTGGGAGCGCGCTCCGCTGAGATTCTTGCGAAAACCTATGCATCGAATGGTTTGCTTGAAGACGCCCTCCATTATTACCGCAAGTTAGGATCCGACTACGCCAATGTGACGGTTGATAATGGCAGGAAGGGTTCAGATCTTTTGAATGCCATCGCCTCGGACAAGCGATTCGAAGCTTTGCTTTCCGGCACGACCGCCCAGGCCCTCCCCAGGCGCATCAAGGTATCCGAGGAGCGTGGTAACTTCCACCAGCAGACCCAGGTATACCGTTTCGAAAAGCCAGAGACAGACCTGCCTTATTTCCAACGCCATCGCTTTGCCCTTCGGTTTGATTTCCATGCCTTGAAACTGATGGATGGAAACACCAACGAAGAGGCTTGGTCAAAGAACATCACCCGCACACTTTTCCAGAACCTGTTGTACGGGAACGGCCAGCCCCATCTGGTTCGCTTCCAGTTGCAGACCCAGGGCCATCTGGTGATATTGCCGCTTGGTCATATCATCTTCGCGATTGATCCTGTTGGCAAAAGAGTGCTCTGGGAAAAGAACCTGTTTAATCCCGCGGGAAATACCCCCGGTCAGACCAACAGCAGTTCCCCTCCCGGATACAACCAATTGAACATCGACCCCGATGGCACCCTTCGAGTGCTTTACCCGGATGGCTGGGGCCAGCGCATTGGCAATTCCAACCCCCTGGCTTCCGGGGTCGCCACACTTCAAACCAGAGAGGGGCTTATCGCCTGCGACCCTGTCACAGGCCGAACCCTCTGGACCAGGTCGGATGTGAACTCCCGCGCTGTTTTGTTCACCGATGGGAATCTGCTTTATGTGGTGGATATGTCGCCTGAAAACAATCCCACGGCAACTCGCGCCCTGCGTGCCTACGATGGTGTGACCGTGAAGGTGCCAGACTTCACCGCCGATTACAACAAGCGCATTCGCATCATGGGCGGCCAGATTCTGGCGGCGGATACCGAGAACAATGGTGGCATCACCCTGCGCATGCACGATGTTCAAACCGGCAAGGATACCTGGAAACAGTCGCTTCCCGCCGGCTCTCTGGTTGTTCGCACCGATGAGGATCCAAAGCTGGCCAGCGCGCTGGAACCCGATGGCACACTTCGCGCTTGGAAGTTCCCCGAAGGAAAGATGGTGTTGAACACCAAGGTGGATCCGAAGTTCATCACCAAGGGGGCTATCGCCACCCTGCTTTCCGATGCCAATTTCTACTATCTGGCCTTCAAAGGCTCGGTGAATGCCAACATCATGCCCTGGGGGGATATCCAGTCGAACCTGATGCCGGGTAATGGCATGAGGGCGGTACCGGTCAATGGCGAGTTTTATGCCTTTGAGCGCTCCACGGGCAAAATGCGCTGGCACAATCCTGTCCCCCATCAGATGGTGGTGCTGGATTCCTTCAATGACCTGCCCATGGTTCTGTTTACCTCGCGCTTTCACAAGATGATTGCGAATGGTCAGGTTCGCAATGTTGTTCAGGTGGTGGCTGCCAAGGCCATTGACAAGCGCACCGGCAAGCTCATTTACGATAATGAGAACATTCCCAATGGCATCCAGTTTCATAGTTTGCAGAAAGATGCCAAAAAAGGACGTTTTGAGTTCACCAACTACCAGTTAAGGATCACCTTCCAGACCGAGAATGACTCTCCTCCGGACTCGGAACCCGGGAAGGCAAAAAAAGATTCCTGATTCCCGGTTAGATAGGTTAACCTTTATCGTCGTCACTTGTTGGCCTGCGAATATCCTCCCGGAGGTGTTCCCATATGAAGAAGTGTTTTCCAGCATTGTTGTTGCTATTGGGCGTGGTGTTTACCCCCGCGCCCGCGGATGAGATTCCCAAGGAATATCAGGACGCCATCAAGAAGGGCCTGCAGTGGATGGCCCGCAACCAAAGCAAGGATGGCCACTGGGAAGCCGTGGGCGGCCAGTACCCCATCACCATGACAGCATTGGGTGGCATGGTTTTGTTGATGGAAGGTTCAACGATCCGGGAGGGCCAGTATCGCGACAATATCCGCAGGGCGGTTGATTTTCTCATGTCGCGCTGCCAGCAGAACGGTATGATCGGCAACCCTAATATTCCCGGCGAGGCAGGCCGTTATATGTACGGTCATGGCTTTGGAATGTTATTCCTGGCAAGTGTGTATGGTGACGAGGAAGATGCCGACCGGCGCAAGAAACTCGAGGAGATTCTTGTTCGTGCGGGCAAATTCTCCCGCGATGCCCAAACCCGGCGCACCTCGCAGAAAGATGGCAAGACGCCACTTGGTGGCTGGGGTTATGTAAGCGCCAAGGAAGGAAACAACTTTGACGAGGGCTCGGTGACCATCACCCAGGTTCAGGCGCTTCGTGCTGCCCGCAATGCAGGTATTGCGGTCCCACAAGAGGCCATCAAGGAGGCGATCGCCTACCTCGAGGAATCCACCAATCAGCAGGGTGGCGTAATCTACAGCCTTGGTGGGGGCGGTGGAACGGAAGGCAGGCCCGCTCTAACGGCCGCGGCCATATCTTGTGGCTTCAGTTCAGGGGATTACAACTCTCCGCTGATTCGCAAGTGGTTCAAGTTCTGCCAGAACAACATCGGTTCCCTTGGCAACCAGAGGCAGGGACACGATGAATACATGCATTACTATTACGCCCAGGCCATGTACGCGCTTGGCGATGAAGGCTACAACAAGCTTTTCCCCGAAACCAAGGAGATGGACAAGCTTGCCTGGAGCAAATACCGCAAGAGCACCTTTGATTACCTGGTGCGAACCCAGGGTGCGGATGGATCTTGGACAGGTGGCCATGTGGGCCCCGTTTTCATCACCGCCGTGCATCTGACCATATTGCAATTGGATGGCGCAGTGTTGCCCATCTACCAGCGCTAGGATATCCTCTTGTTTTCATTTCCACCCCGAGGCAGGATTTTTCAGCATGAGTAATTCCCATCCGAACCAGGATCACCACGCCGCAAACACCCAGAATCTTGGGCCCGGAGACATCGAAGAAGCAAAAAAGCTTCGTGGTGCGTTTGATAACATTCGCAAGGAACTTGCCAAGGTGATCGTTGGCCAGAACGAGGTCATCGAGGAACTTCTGATCGCCCTTTTCAGCAAGGGCCACTGCATGCTGGAAGGTGTGCCCGGCCTTGCCAAGACCCTGATGATCAGCACGCTGGCCAGGACGCTTTCGCTTTCCTTCAGCAGAATCCAGTTCACTCCCGACCTGATGCCATCCGACATCACCGGAACCGAGGTGATTCAGGAAAACCGCGACACCGGTGGCCGCGAGTTCAAGTTTCTTCAGGGGCCGCTCTTCTCGAATGTCATTCTTGCGGATGAAATCAACAGAACCCCTCCCAAGACACAGGCCGCCCTGCTCGAGGCCATGCAGGAACGACAGGTTACCGTGGGAAGAACCCGCCACAAACTGGAAAGCCCGTTCTTCGTGCTGGCAACCCAGAACCCCATTGAACAAGAGGGAACCTACCCGCTGCCTGAAGCGCAGCAGGATCGCTTCATGTTCAAGGTGTTTGTGGACTACCCAAGTTTTCAGGAAGAGTTCGAAATTGCGGCGCGTACCACCACGCTGGGTGGCGAGGAAGTGCACAATGTGCTTTCCGGAGCGCAGATCCTGGAGTTGCAGAATTTGGTGCGAAGGGTGCCGGTCAGTGACCACGCCATCAAATATACCCTGGCACTGGTAAGGCAGACTCGCCTGGGAGAAGTGGGCACCCCGAAGTTTGTGAATGAATGGCTGTCGTGGGGTGCCGGTCCCCGCGCGGTGCAGAATCTTATCCTTGGGGCCAAGGCACGCGCGCTGCTGCATGGAAGGGTGCATGTCGCCATCGAGGATATACAGAAGTTGGCCCTGCCGGTGTTGCGACATCGCATACTCACCAACTTCACCGCCGCCAGCGAGGGGATCACCCCCGACAAAGTGATCCAGAGGCTGGTGGATGAGACACCCGCCCACGAAAGCGAACTCAACCGGGATGAACGCTTCCAGAAGATCTTCGCCTCTTAGGCAATAAGGGGAGAGGATCCAACCAGTGGCCACGCCAACAAGTGAAGACCCGAGAAGATTTCTGCACCCTGCGACCATCGCCAAGGTGGGCCGGCTGGAGCTGCGCGCCCGTCAGGTGGTGGAGGGTTTTATCTC
>JBEGQX010000044.1:0-8578 GCA_041180805.1 Planctomycetota bacterium | reverse complement strand
CAGGAAACTCCATGTACCTTGCTTTTAATTGTATTGGAAGTGTTATGGGGCCATTAGTATTAGGGGGAGTATTAACAATTATGCCTTATGATATCATTCCATTAGTTCTCATGTTTCCTGTTGCGGTGATAATTTTTGGGTGTTCTTTTAAAATGATGAAAAAATCAAGGAATGGTTTGGGGAATGGATAATACAAATAAACGAGAGCCAATTCGTCTTCCCATACTTCAAAAGTGGGATTGCCATGTTTGTGGCACATGTTGCAAGGAATATTTGGTGAGACTCAGCGAGGAAGAGGTTCGGGAGATAGAATCTCAAAAATGGGATAAGAACGAGGAATTGGCGGGTTATGATCCCATTAAAGTTAAAGGGCTTATTTTTAAGAATTATTTTTTGAATCATCGGAAGGATGGTTCTTGCGTATTTCTTGACGATAACAATCTTTGCAAGATTCATAAAAAGTTTGGTCTTTCTGGAAAGCCCCTGCCCTGCCAAATGTTTCCATACATATTGGTACCAACAGGCAAATTCTGGTCTGTAGGTGTGAGGTTTGCTTGTCCCTCGGCAACTAAAAATTTGGGTGCTCCTGCGGATGAACAAAAAGAACAGATTACAAGATTTAGAGATATCCTGGTTAAGAGGGAGAAATTTACGGTTAGTATTTCCGATCACCCTATTAAACCCAGGCTTGATTCAAATTTAGATGTGGATTGGGATATAATTTATCTCATTCGAGATGCTATCAAAAATATTCTGCTATTCTCCAAAGACAATATCCCTTTGGGGTTGAGGCGAATTTATGGTTTTTCAAAGGAGCTTTCCAAGACAAAGTTGAACCAGCTTAACCCCGATCAAACAATCGATTTTCTGGATATTTTCTCCAAAATGGTCATCAGTGAAGTTCCGGTTGATGCCTATTCCATACAGCCCCCAGGTTGGGTGGATAAAGTTCTTTTCAGGCAGATGTGCGCATTGTTTTCAAGAAAAGACCATGGGCCTAATAAGGGAATTGCGGCAACTGGCAGGGTAAGTCTTTTTCGCGCTGCGGTGCATTTTGCCAGAGGGGTCGGGGAAGTACCAAAGTTAAATGCTTTTACTGGCAATATTACCTTTCAGCAAATTGATCAGAACCGCTTGGAAATCGACAAAGATTGTAATGATTTACTTTTCAGGTATTTCTTCACAAAAATCGATTCATTGCAATTCTTCGGTGCAAGTTCTTATGGAATGTCGTTTTGGGAAGGGTTGCATCTCCTTTTAACCATTTACCCTGTTATTATTTGGGTTGCGTTTACTATGAATTCTTCTGATGGATTTTTAAAAGACCTTGAGAAATCCATGGAAATTGTAGACGACCATTATGGATTTAACAAAATACTGGGTTCTTTCAGACAAAGAACTTCCTTTTCTTTGCTTTGTAGGAATGAAGGAATCCCCAAATTAATCTCTTGGTATTCAAGAAAACCTGTGGCTTAGCATTTGCGGACAACACCAGCAAGAATACCAAGAATTTTTGCATCTGAACCTGGTTGCACAATAATTGGGTTCATGGAGGTGTTGCAAGGTTCCAGGCGAATCTGACCCCTGTCATGGAAAAACCGTTTCAAGGTCACTTCATTGTCAATCATGGCAACGACTCGTTCACCGTTGATTGCATTTTCCTGTTTTTTAACAACAATAAAATCGCCGTCTTGAATGTGGTCTTCAATCATGGAAAAACCGCGAACTTGCAATACAAAGTGGTTTTCGCCATGAAAGAGATTCTCTATATCCAAGTTTTCTTCTTGGGCAATGGCCTGAATTGGGCTTCCGGCAGCAACACTTCCCAGGAAAGGTAAACCTTTCTTGTTTTTTTTGGGTTGGATAACCTGAATTGCCCGGGCGGAAAAACCCTCCCTTGAAATTAAGCCTTTTTTTTCGAGTGCCTTAAGGTGGCACATTACTCCGTTTGGGGATTTTATTCCGAAGTTGTGCCCAATTTCCCTAACAGTTGGGCCATATCCCCTGTTTTCAATTTTTTCACGTATGTAATTGAAAATTTCACGCTGTCTTTGAGTAAGACGGTCAGATTCTTCAGCCATGAAATGCTCCACCTGAACTTTAGTTCAATGTACATAGGTATATGTAACCTTATTTTTATAAATTGCAAGGTTTTTCTTACTATTGAGGGTTACAATTTGACCAAAGATATTGAACAGCAACCGTAGAAGGGTAAAAATTGAACATTCAAAATCTAAGTTCCTATTTTCGTAACATTATTGAGAATAAAGCCTTGGATGAAACTTTGGCGTTGGACTTGTTTCGTTCATTTTTGGAAAATCCTGAACCTGAAGCCGTGTTTGGAGCATTTCTGTTTTCATTAGCCGACCATGGATTTTCTCCTGATTTTCTATCCAATGCAGCGGATGCCTTGTTACAAAAAGGAAATTCGCTTGGAATATCCCCTATCACGAATGCCATGGATACCTGCGGCACTGGTGGGGATTATTCTTCATCTTTTAATGTTTCCACAACGGTTGCATTTGTCTTGGCGGCCGGTGGGGTGCCAATTGTCAAACATGGCAACAGGGCGGCTTCTGGCAAATCTGGAAGTGCTGATGTGCTTATTCAGCTTGGTATTCCCATGGATGTTTCCATGGAAGATCTGGCAACCTGTTTTGAAAAAGAAAAAATATGTTTCTGCTTTGCCCCGGCATTTTATCCATTCCTTAAAAACATCGCTCCAATTAGAAAGCAATTGGGTTTCAAGACAATTTTTAACTTTGTCGGGCCCCTGGTAAATCCGGCTAGAGTCAGATTTCATCTGCTAGGGGTTGGACGAAACCAAGACCTTGATTTGTACAGCCGGGCTCTTCAAAAGATGGGAAAAAGTGGAATTGTGCTTTGTGGTGGGGGTAGGGTCGACGAGGCAGTATTAGATTCACCCACTGAAATTCGAATCGTTAAACCGGATCAAATACATTCAAAAATACTTCAACCCGAAGATTTTGGATTACCCAGTGTGGCTACAAGCCAACTTGCCATTGATTCTGTGGAAGCGAGTGCAAAAATTATATTAGAAGTACTTTCCGGGAAGGTGGGACCGGCCAGCGATGTGGTGATGGCAAATGCGGGGCTGGGCTTTTGGGGATTTGGAATTTCGCCTTCCCTGAAAGATGGGGTAAATCTTGCAAGATCGGTTCTTTGTGAGAAGAAAGCATTGAATCTATACAACAGGCTTCGAGATTTTTTCTCTCAAAAATGAATGGGGTTGTTGTGGGTAAAAAGATAGTCCTGATAACCGATCCAGGTATAGATGGTGCATTTGCCACCATTCTGGCACTCCATGAACCTTCCATTGAATTACTTGGTGTTTTGCCGACTGCAGGTAATGTTTCTTCTTCCCAAGCCACGGTGAATGCGCAGATCATTCTGGAGCAAGTGGATCCGCCGCGATGGCCCCGAATTGGATCCGCAATTTCAATTGAATACGATACAGATGGCACCAGATTACATGGTTCAAATGGTCTTGGAGGAATAGACTTCCCCACGGCAAAACTTCATCGTTTGACACCATCCGACAAATTACTGGTCGATTTGGTGAAACAGCATAAACATGAAGTCTCTGTGGTAATCATGGGGCCTTGTACTCTATTTGCCAAGGCTATAGAGCGGGAACCGGAGTTACCTTCATTAATCGAAAAACTCGTTGTGTTGGGGGGGACCTGGCACGAGCCGGGCAACAGCGGCCCAGTTTCAGAATTTCATTTTTTCTGTGATCCGGCTTCTGCGCAAAAGACTCTTCATTGTGGGGCACATACCACATTGCTTCCGTTAGATGTCATGCGCAGGCTTGTTTTTTCTCCGAGTGAGTTGTTGCAAATGCCTTGTCAGGATTCAAACGCCAGCCAGTTTTTGAAGAAAATAGTTTCACACGGAATTGGGGCGACTTCCGCGATATATGGAATCGAAGGTTTTCATTTGAAAGATGTTTTAGGGTTAATCCCTTTGATACTTCCAGGAAAAATCAAAACAAAGACTGTTTGTGTTAATGTGGAAACCCATGGCCATTTAACCAGGGGAATGAGCGTCATAGACACCCGCTGGGGTGTGAAGAAGAATGGTGCCATTGAAATGGCGGTGGATATTGAAGAATTAGAAATACGCAGTAGAATCTTGCGTATTATGGAATCGTTTTGAAATACTTAGCCTCTGGCTTTCCATTCCGGTGTTATAAGCCAGCGTAAATAGGCGCTTGAAAAACGAGGGTTACCCTCCAACTGTAAAAGTGCCGCTCCGCACTTATCAAGGCTAAAGCCGCAACCTTGGTATCCCAATAGCCAGCTTGTCAAGATTGCCAGGTCAGGCATATGTCCAAACAATGCAATTTTCTCAAAAGCCAAATCATTTAGGGCACTAACAATGATTTCCGGGCTTGCACCTGCCTTCAGTTCATCTTTTTCAAAATAAGTTTTAGATGGGTTGACAAGTTTCGGGAAAACCAACTGTGCGGTATGTTTGGCCCTAACCAAAGGACTGGTTAAAACAAAGTCAGGGCTCCATTTTAACTTTTTAAGGCTTTTTCTTAGCCTTTTGGCTTGTTTTAGGCCCCTTTGGCTTAGAGGTCTCTCGGTATCTGTAAGGATATCTGTTCCATCCATATCCAAGGCTTCCGCGTGGCGAACGATAAGGATTTCCATGTTTGGTTCCTAATGTGCGAGTTTTTCTAAAGATATCTTATTTCCTAAGGCTTCTTCTTCCATTCTTCCCTTTTGATTATGCGCCTTTTGCATATAATTTCAGTTCGCTCTATTTGAAATGTTGGAAGTAAGGATTTGGTGAAATAGCATGCAAAGAAATGATATCAGAAACATCGCCATCATTGCCCACGTTGATCATGGCAAAACAACTCTCGTTGATCAGATGCTTAGGCAGTCCGGTCTTTTTCGAGAAAGTGAACTACGGGGCGAAAGAATTCTGGATTCCAACGATCTGGAAAGAGAGCGTGGTATTACCATCCTGGCGAAAAATATTGCCCTGAAAATTGGTGATACAAAAATCAACATCCTGGATACCCCAGGCCATGCTGACTTCGGTGGTGAGGTGGAGCGTGTTTTGAAAATGGCAGATGGTGCGTTGCTTTTGGTGGACGCAGCCGAAGGAGTTATGCCCCAGACCAGATTTGTGTTGCGAAAAGCATTTGCCTGTGGCTTAAGACCTATTGTTGTCATCAATAAGATTGACAGGCCGGATGCCAGAATAGACGAGGTTCTTAACGGCGTTTTTGATCTTTTTGTGGAATTAGATGCCGATGAAAAGACTCTTGATTTTCCAGTAATATACGCTTCGGGTCGCGATGGCCTGGCCACTTTGGATATGAATGTTCCTGCCAAGGATTTTAGACCGCTTTTTGATTCGATACTAAAACACGTTCCCGGTCCCGAGGCGGATGTAAATGCAGCTTTGCAAATGCTTGTTGTAACCTTGGATTACAGCGAATTTGTTGGAAGAATTGCCGTGGGGCGTATCTTTGCAGGTAAATTGAAAAAAGGTCAGCGTATTGCCCACCTAAAGCCGGATGGTGCAAAAAAGGAAAAAAATCTCACCCAGCTTTACTCTTTTGATCGCCTTGGAAGAATTGATGCTGAAGAAGCTACTGCCGGAGATATCTGCGCAGTGGTTGGTTTGGAAGATGTGGAAATTGGCGATACCATCGCTGCATTGGATAATCCTGTTCCATTACCTGCAATTAAAGTTGATGAACCAACTCTGAGTATGGTTTTCCGAATCAATGACTCACCATTTACTGGTCAGGAAGGCACTTATGTGACCAGTAGGCAGTTGCGTGACCGGCTTATGAAAGAACTGGAATCGAATGTTGCGTTGCGGGTTACGCCAGATGAAGTGAAAAAAGATGAATTTCATGTTGCGGGTCGTGGATTGCTTCATCTTTCAGTATTGCTCGAAAATATGCGTCGGGAAGGGTTCGAACTTTCTGTTGGAAAGCCTCGCGTTATCACCAAAAAAGATGGTGACAATGAGCTTGAACCAGTCGAATACCTGGTGATTGAAACCCCGCCAAACACCGTTGGTTCCGTCATGGAATTGGTTGGTAATCGCAGGGGTGAATGCTTGAAGATGGATGGTAAAGGTGCCTTGACCCATATTGAATTCCTTATTCCAGCACGCGGATTAATTGGCCTGAGGACCAGGCTGATGACTGCAACCAGTGGCGAAGCAATCGTTCACCATAACTTTTATGATTATCAACCGGTAAAGGGTGGTATCCCCCAGAGAGCAAACGGTGTTTTAGTATCAACAGAAAACGGTCGAGTCACAGCGTATGCCCTGGATAATCTGCAGGATAGGGGAATTCTTTTTGTGCCTGTTGGTGATGAGGTTTACGAAGGGCAAATTCTTGGTGAGCATTGCAGAGATAATGATCTGCCGGTGAATGCTTGCCGTGAAAAGAAACTTACCAATATGCGTGCGTCAGGATCAGACAAGTCTATTATTATCAAGCCACCAAAAGTCCTTACGCTTGAACTTGCTCTGGAATACATCGAAGATGATGAGCTAGTGGAAGTTACTCCCAAAGCCATTCGCCTTAGGAAGACTTTCCTCAAAGAGACGGATAGGAAGAAAAACGCAAGGCAATCTTCCTGATAATGTTTTAATCTTTAAGGTGCTTTACAATTTTTTGAAGCACATCAAACAGGTACCAGGCTGCGGAGTAATGCCCGCAGTCGTACCAATAAATAGTTTGTTGGCCGCTTTTTTCCCATAACAGTTTGGCCATTTGGGGAGGTACTATTTCATCCCTGCTGCCAGCGAACTGGATTACCTGTTTGGATTTAAGATTCTCGGCTCTCGTTATCGGGTCCACTGGGGCAAGCAGTTTGGAAAGGTCTTCTTTTTTACCACCAAAAAGCAAAAAGGCTTGTTTAAAAGGCTTCGCAGCGGGATGTTCCAGATAACCGTCAATAAGGCCGCCCCCTCCAAGTAAAACCACAACTTTTGTAACATCAGGTTCCATTTCAGCACTTAAAGCCCCAACCATGCTCCCAAGGCTGGTTCCAGTAATAGCAATTCGCTTTTTATCAACTTCTTCACGACTTTTTAACCAAGCTACAGCAGTTCTTACATCTAAAACCGTTTGTTGAATGGCGCGAAAAGTATGTTTAAGGTCTGGGGAAAGTAACCTCATTCCGCTTTTAGGAGGACGCCTGGGGCCATAATACGCCATTTGAACAAAGAGGGCCCCTACCCCTTTGCTAGCGAGATGTGTTGCTATGGATCTGGAAAGTGATTGATCACCACCTGTAATGTCCAGAACTATGGTGGCAGGGAAAATCTTTTCACCCTTGGGGACATAGTATTCCGCATAGACGGTATTATTTTCCAAATGAGGTGATTTAATAGGCGAATTAAAAGTTAAGACATAAATATCAGTGTTTGAATGGGGTAAAAGGCTTTTCGGGCGTAAAGTGAAATCTATTTTGGTTGTTTGTAACTGATATTCTTTTGGAGTTGTTTCCGGTTCTTTATGGTTTCCTACTTCAAGCGACCCAGTTTCAAGGGGAAAACGAAAATCCGGGGAGGTAAATCCCAAGGTTATTTGGGTAAAAAAAGCCAAGATCGATGGTAGATACATGGCGATTCCTATTAGTAAGGGAAAAGGTTATCCCATCATTTCCCGGAAAGATTCAAAAAGATAACCGCTGTCATGTGGTCCCGCCGATGATTCCGGATGATATTGAACACTCATGACTTTGTGTTTTTTATGTTTCATACCCTCAACCGTGTTGTCGTTAAGGTTGATGTGGGTAACTTCCATTTCGGCAGGAAGTGAGTCGGCATCGACAGCGAAACCGTGGTTTTGTGAGGTAATCTCCACCTTTTTGTTTTCGAGGTTCAATACAGGTTGATTGGATCCCCTGTGACCAAATTTCAATTTAAAGGTTTTTGCCCCACAAGCATGGCCAATTAACTGATGGCCAAGACAAATTCCAAAGATGGGTTTTTTGCCAACCAAGGAACGAATGGTTTCATGAGCGTAAATAACAGCTGCAGGATCGCCAGGGCCGTTTGAAAGAAAAATCCCATCCGGGTTATGGGAAAGAACATCTTCAGCTTTGCAATTTCCCGGTAATACAGTGACCTGACAGCCAACCTGAACAAGGCAGCGGAGGATATTTTGTTTCATGCCGAAATCCAACGCTACTACCTTATGTGATGGCTTATGTGTGGGTAAATATGTGACAAGATTGCTGGTGAATCCCTCGGTCCATTGGAATATTTTGGTTGGCATTACTTTTTTTGCCAAGTCTGCCCCAACAATCGATGGGCTGGAAATAGCTTTTTGAACAAGGCTTTTATCATCCAGGTCGGTGCTGGAAATAATGCCTTTCATGGCTCCACGAATGCGAATTTTTCGAACTAAAGCCCTGGTGTCGATCCCTTCAATCCCAGCTATTCCAGCGTTTTTTAGATAAGAATCCAAACAGCCGGAAGAACGGTAATTGCTTGGGTGCTGGCTTAATTCGCGGACTATGAATCCTTCAACTTGTGGAGAATTGGATTCAACATCCTGCTGATT
>JBEGQX010000043.1:0-7601 GCA_041180805.1 Planctomycetota bacterium | reverse complement strand
CCCATCCTGATTTTCCTGCGCTGGAGATACTTGGCGATGTATTATCCAGTCAGCCCTCAGGCATTCTTTACAAAAATCTTGTAGGGGGCAAAATCGGCACTAGCGTTTATGCTTTTGCTTTTGGCTGGCATGATCCCGGTGTGTTCGAAATCATGCTTAATGTGGAACCCAATGGCAACATAGACCAAGCCAAGGCAAAACTTCTTGAAACCATTGAACAATTCAAAAACAGTCCGGCAAACTCTGAAGAAGTGCAACGAGCAAAAGTTCGCTTTGAAAGAAACCGCTCCCTGCTGATGGCCGATAGCAATCGAATTGGTATTTCACTTAGTGATTGGGCAGCCAAAGGGGACTGGAGACTCTTTTTTCTACACAGGGATTTGATTGCAAAAGTCACCCCGGCAGATGTTGAAAGAGTGGCCAAAGCTTATTTAAATGCCACCAATAGCACCGTTGGCATATATTACCCCACAGAAAAGGCAGACCGGGCAAGTATCCCTGCCGCGCCGGATCTTTCAGCCCTAATGAAGGATTACAAGGGTGGCAAATCCATGGCACAGGGAGAATTCTTTGACCCCAGCATTGAGAATATTGAGAAAAAGGTTTCCACAGGAAAAATCAGCGATAACGTAAACTTCGCTTTTCTTCCCAGGAAAACTCGCAACGAAGTTGTAAATATTTTGTTAAACATTCATTACGGAAACGAATCTGCCCTAACGGGTAAAAATACGCCCGCCTCTCTGATGCCAAGTCTTTTGACCCGTGGCACAAAGAACAAAAGTCGCCAGCAACTGGAAGACGCGCTAGCTGGATTGAAGGCCCAATGGCGAGCTACTGGCAGCGTGGGAGAAATTCAAGTTTCCGTAGTATGCCAGCGTGAATCTGTCGCTAAGGTGATGGATTTACTTCAAGAAGTGCTAAGGGAACCCTCTTTCCCGGTGGAAGAGTTTGAAATCATAAAAAGGCAAAGCAAGGATCTTCTTGAAAAAAGCAAGACGGAACCCGGTGCCTTGGCATCTCGTTTACTCCAGCGGAAACTTGATCCACAACCAGAGTCCAATATCCGGTACATTCCGACGGTTGAAGAATCTATGAGTCGGCTTGAAAAAACATCCATCGAAGACATTCGGAATTTGTATTCCAGCACCGTTGGCGTAGGCGAGGCTGAACTTGTGGCGGTGGGTGATTTTGACCCTGCCATTCTTCAGGAAAAAGCCAAGTCCATCCTGGCCAACTGGAAAGCCGGGGTGCCTTACGCGCGGATTGAAAGATCCGCAAAAACAACCACCAAAGGAGAAAAAGTTATCATCGAAACCCCGGATAAAGAAAATGCCATGTTCCTTACAGGATTCGCATTTGGTATGAAGGATACCGACCCGGACTTTGCCGCCCTGGAGGTTGCAGACTTTATCTTGGGAGGCGGAACTCTTAGCTCCCGGCTTGGAAATCGTGTCCGCCAGAAAGAAGGCCTTGCCTATGGTATACGATCCTTCTTTAATTCCGAGGCACTCGATAATTCTTCTAGATTTCAAGTCATGGCAAGCTGCAACCCCACCAAGGTTGCCAATGTTGATAAGGCCGTTTTCGAGGAACTTAAACTTTTGATCGAAAAGGGAATCGACCCGAAAGAATTTTCTGAAAGCCAGAAAGCCCTTCTGGCGCAATGGAAGATCGAGCGCTCGAGCGATTCCCGGATTGCGGGAATCCTTGCTGAAAACTTGTCTGCAAAAAGAGACATGGATTTTTATCGCAAGCTGGAAAAGCAGGTGGAAACACTGACTCCACAACAAGTTGTTGATGCATTTAAAAAACATATAGATCCAGACAAGATGATCACCATCTGGGCTGGGGATTTCAAAAAAGCAAAGTAAGAATGCACCAAAAGAAAGAAGCCGGCATGAACGCCGGCTTCTTTCTTTTTATCCAGTACTTTTATGGGAACACTGCGATCAGCAGGGCTATGGTTGCAAGCTCAGAAACAGTACCCGTTACGCTTACATTAGGGGGATACCACATGTAAGGCACAGGGTCACCTGGGAGGCAATACCCAGCATTGCTGTCATATCTTCTCCAAGAATCGGAAGCCATCTTGTAGGGAAGGAATGCAAAATCAAAGAAGAAAACAGCCGTGGAAACAAAAGGCTGAGCGAAACCAAGATCCCAACCATAACGCTCGCTGTTGATTTCCATGAAAAACAACTTGTCATAAGTAAGGTAGAAAGGCTCCACCTTCCTGTCATGAATCGCCCAATGTGTTGATCTCCATTGAGCATCATATTTACGATTAGTCAGACTAACATCAGAGGGAAAATTAAGCCTTTCCAATTGATCCAGGGACCGTTTTTCCTGCCTCATCCTTTCCCGAAGGGAATCTTCTGACTCCAATCGGAACAATCTCTCTGAACCAGGCGGGTCCAACTGAATCTGATAGGTGCTAAGCAAATCTGAAACAGATCTTCCATCTGTTTGTGCGGGAGCCTGTTTCATGGCCTGAGCTGGCTTGGTTGCGGGCTTCAGGGAAGTGGCGACAATTTCCTGGGAAGTTGCCACCACTGGTGGGGCGGGTTGTTTCTCCGCGGCATTGGCGTATCCACTCGCCAAAAAGCCTGCCAACAAAAATTTAATTGCCTTCGTGATTCGCATGGTCCGTCCTCGAAGAATAATTCGGGGCCTCCTGCGTGATGGATATATCATGAGGATGATTTTCCACCACGGACGCTCCACTGACCTGTATGAAACGCGTTTTCGTCCTAAGTTCTTCAATATTTCGTGTTCCGCAATAGCCCATTCCGGCTCTCAGCCCACCTACCATCTGGTAGATGAAAGGAGCCAATGACCCTTTATAGGGCACACGACCTTCAACCCCTTCCGGAACCAGTTTATCCCGGGAGGATTCCCCACTCTGCTGGTAACGGTCTTTTGATCCCGCCATCATGGCTCCCTGGGACCCCATTCCGCGGTAGGATTTAAAGCTTCTCCCCTTGAAAATAATGATCTGGCCTGGTGATTCTGCCAAACCTGCCAGCAAGCTTCCAAGCATGACACAATTTGCACCAGCCGCTATGGCCTTGGTTATGTCGCCGGAATATCGAATTCCACCATCTGCAATTACGGGAATACCCAAATCCTTAAGGCCCGTGGCTACCAGGTTGACTGCGGTAATCTGCGGTACACCCACCCCGGAAATCATCCGAGTGGTGCAAATGGAACCTGGTCCGATTCCAACTTTTACAGCATCCGCCCCCGCATTCACCAAAGCCTTGGCTCCTTCCAAAGTCGCAATGTTGCCGGCTATCACATCGATTGAAAACTGCCTCTTAATCTTCTGAACAGTTTCAATCACATTCCTGCTATGTCCGTGGGCGGAATCGACTACCAAAACATCCACACCAGCTTTTATCAGGGATTCTGCTCGTTCCAAGTCATGAACCCCGACTGCGGCACCAACCCTCAACCTACCTCGCCCATCTTTACAAGCACTGGGAAAATCACTTAACTTGTCAATATCTTTGATCGTGATCATCCCCTTCAGTAAGAAGTTATCGTCCACCAGCAAAAGTTTCTCGACTTTATTTTCCGTTAAAATCCTTTCAGCCTCTACAAGCGTTGTATTTTCCTTTGCGGTGACAAGTTTTTCCTTGGTCATTACCTCGTGAATCTTTTGGGAAAAATTCGTCAAAAACCTTAAATCCCTTCGGGTTAGGATTCCTTTGAGGATGCCATTCACAGTAATTGGCACACCACTAATCTTGTGCTGCTCCATGATTTTCTTGGCACTTCCAACTGTCTCATCAGGTGGAAGTGTAACTGGGTCGGTAATTATCCCATTTTCACTTCTTTTTACCTTATCCACCTCTCTTGTCTGGTCTGCCACAGAAAGGTTTTTGTGGATAATTCCGATCCCGCCCTCTTGAGCAAGAGCAATCGCAAGGTCACTTTCCGTTACGGTGTCCATCGGGGAGGAAAGAATGGGAATATTCAGGCAGATATTTTTCGTAAGGTGGGTTTTGAGTTCCACTTCTTTTGGAACCACATCACTGTAACCGGGTTCCAAAAGAACATCATCAAAGGTAATTCCCTGATATGCAATTCGATCGAGCATGGCTTAAGTCTCCCCGTATAAGTGTTGTTTGACAATTATAGTGGAGACTTAAGTGAAAAGTACCATTCGGGTGATCAATTCGTGATTTTTCCAGACTTACAGGCTGCCTCCAACCTGTCCAACTGTTCTCTGCTTCCAAGGGAAACTATCGTGTCATGGGCCTTCAACACATGATTTCCCGGAGGATTAAAAATCATCTCTGCACCATGGTTCCTTAACCCAACAACAATGACTCCTATTTCCTGATAAGATTTTACCTGCTCAATGGCCTTCCCTTCCAATGGGGAGCCAGCTTGAATGTGATTTTCCTCGATTTGCAATGCAAGGTGCCTAGTTTTTGTAGCAAGGTCAATAAAATCCACCACCGCTGGTCGAATGATGGCCTGAGCCATTCGAAAACCACCTATCGTGCAGGGACTAACCACACGATTCACCCCTGCCCTGCGCATCTTTAATTCCGAGGATTCCTGTTCCGCCCGGGCAACTATGAATATTTTCTCGTTCAATAATCTGGCGGACATGGAGATATAAAGGTTATCCGCATCCGACGGAATCACCGCGAGCAAACTTTTGGCGCGTTCGATTCCAGCTTTGATCAGAACTTCATCGTTGGTGGCATCACCAACCAGGGGAATTCCCCCAGGAATGTTAAACCCCGCAAGATTAGCCTCCGAACGATCAATAACTACAAAGGGAATCTTATGACTGCTAAATTCCTGACTCACAATCCGTCCAATCCTGCCATACCCACAAACAATCATATGCCCCTTGATTTGCTGGAGCGCCATTTCACGCCTCCTTTCGCCAAAATAAACCTGTAATTCATTCGTCAAAAGCGACTTTAAAACCTCGGTAGAGGTAAAAAACACCGTGAAAACACCACCCAGCAGAAGAAAAATGGTAAAGACACGCCCTGGTGTGCTTAGTTCGTGAGGTATCTCTCCATACCCAACTGTGGTAAGGGTGATCACCGTCATATAGAAGGCATCGAAAAGAGAGAATTTTTCCTCGATCAATTCATAACCAATCGTGCCAATAGCCAGAAGCATGACTGGAACCAAAGCTAAAATCAGTAACCTTTTTCTTGGCAGAATAAACTTCATGAAAAAAGTTTTTCCTTTTGAGGATTGTCTCAATTGCCAGCGGTCAATTTTTCAGAAGCCTTCTTTATATTAGCAAGAATCTCTTCTTTAAATTTTAAGGGACCATAATCACTTCGGGATACAAAATCGGAGGTTTCACGAAGTCTGTCTAATAGTTTTTCAACGGCAGTCGCTTTTAAATATGGGTCTGCCTTACCAAAATAAATCGGGTTGGAATGAGCTAAAAACGTAAGATGGTTTTCATCCACTATTCGGAACGCCAACCAGCCTCCGATACCACCCAACGGGCTAAAGTTTACCTGTCCTTCACCCTTGAAAATTGGATGGGAGACAACAACCTCCCCATTAACCACCCATTCCGCAAAGGCATTTTCCACACTTGAGAAAAATCTACCTTCAAAAGTTATGTCCTTGCTTTCTGGCTTGGTGATTTCCAGAAGTGCACCCGCGCCAATAAAACAATCTCCTGCCCTGGCGGAATCCAACCATTGCGTGTGGGTCGATCCGTTGCCTGAAGGTTTACACCAAGTTGTCATAGAATCCATGCACTTGGAATTATTTTCCTTACCACTTGCCCCCAAGGCTGGCAATTGGACACCTGCGTTCAGCAATTCATACCAGAATGCCAAATGCCCTTCCTTCCCCAAAGATGAATTCGAAATTTCGAGGTAATCCATTTCGCATAAAATGGCCGCTGAAAGAGCCTCACCCTGCAAACGGGGAATTCCCTGACCACCTAAAACCCATCCAACCAAGCCATTTTTACGATGCCCTTGGGCACACCAGTCAGAAACGGACCAAAGGTCAGGATATTCCTTGGTGCAAGATGCCAGCGGAAAAACAATTCGGTGACTGTTCAGGATGGATACAGAGCCTAGAACTGGGTTGGTATTGAGAGTGTTTACATACACCTCGCAAATACCATTGTTAAGAGCGGACTTTTGACCGGAAAATTCCAGTAGGCCCGATATATCAGCAGGTTGATTTACATCTGGATGGAATTCCCTGGCCAGCAAATGAACAATATTCAATCCACCAGCAGAACCTTCCAGCAACGCCGCAGCAGGACTCATAGAGTGACAGCGCGAGTCTGCCTGAATCCAATCTTTCCATCGAAAATTGCAAGGCTCCAAGTTAAATCGAAGCGCTGCCTGACCTGGCTTGACTTCTATGGTTCTGCGAAGTGGTACAAATCTGATTCCAGCTTCCAACTCAAGATGATATCTGCCAGGCTCCAAAGGAATTTCACAGGAACCATCTATCCAATGATAAACTTTCCCATTTACCAAAGCCTGCCCGCCAACCCCACTAGTCCGGATTGCCTGGAAGTTGATTTGCCTTCCTAGCGGGCAGGCTTGAGTTCCATTTTGATGAACCATTCTCAACCTAAAAGCCAGGGGCTTTTGGTTTTCCGAGTTCATGGCTCTCAGATGAACCAGGGTCATATTCAACCCTGAAAATTAGGAGTGGGTGGAACCAGCCTTGTCAAGAATATCGGTGAAGGCCTTCACAGCCTTGGGAAACAAGTCTGGCCCGGTGGAACCACCGGTTGGGCCGCCACCGAGCAAATGAGGCTCCATGGTTGCAAAACCATCGTAACCACGCTTCTGCATATCCGCGATAATTTCCGGGAACTTCCCATGACCGGTTCCAGCAAGACATCCGTGCTTTTCGCCTGTCACCCAATCCTTTGCATGAAAGTGTTTGGTGAAATCGCGGGCTTTGAGCCAACCATCCCAAGCATCGAAACCACAAAAAGCATAATTGGCGGGGTCAAAAGCTGCGGCAAAATGTTCTCCATAAAAACGGGCTAGAATCTCATGAACACGATCAGGACTATCCCCATAAATGCCGTGTTCATTTTCATGGAACAGCATCACGCCAGCCTTACGAGCCATATCAACCAGCACACCCATTCGGCGGAAAACCTCATCGCGCCATTGGTCCCAAGTTGAATTTTCCGGAAGGTAAAAGCTGAAGATTCGGATGTTTTTGATTCCAAACACACCACACAGGTGAATAGCTCGTTCAAATCTTTTTAAGTGTGGCTCGAAAGGCTGGTCAGCCTTGATTTTGCCAATCGGAGAACCAATGGCACTCAGCCCAATTCCATTGGAGTGAATCAGGGATTTAAATTCCTGTATTTGGGTGTCTGAAAGATCCAGGACATTGGTGGAATGGATGGAGCGAAATTCGATAAATTTCACCTTCGATTCACCCAGAACCCTGACCTGCTCGGATGGGATGGGAGAGATTTCATCTGCAAACGCGCTTAACTTAAAGTGTGCCATGGTTTCCTCAATGCTGCTCAGGATTTTGCAACCCGGTTCTTGCCTGGTGTCCAGAGTATATCACTCTTGCCATTATTGTTGTAGATTCTCGACATCACGAAGAGA
>JBEGQX010000042.1:0-16130 GCA_041180805.1 Planctomycetota bacterium | reverse complement strand
AGCTTGGAGGCATTCAATACCACTACAAATTCGCCGGTATCATGATGTGGTGTGAATTCAGGCCTATGCTTACCACGAAGAATATTTGCAATTTGAACAGCAAGTCTTCCAACAATTTGGCCTTCAGCATCAATTACCAACCATCTTTTGGCGGGTTCTGTGCCGGGTTTTGCCATATAAGTCTTCATATATCATCTCCATCTAGCAAAATTTTATTCTAAGGAAAACTTTGTCAGCGTCAATATAACCTAAAAGCTTGTTTTATGGATGTTTGGGGGCGGATTCCTTTTACAATTCTTTGTTTGAATTCTTTGGAATTCATTGGAAATAATTCGCATAATATCCAATTGAGCATTAAGACAAAATTTTAGTGCTGTTAGAAGGTCTATTAAAGGGATTTGGCTTTGTGGGAATCATTTAAGCAGGATTTATTAACCGGTTTAATTGATTATTTATCGATCTGACTTACGTGATAAAAGCCATAAGCCTCATGCTGACAACTAGTTATGCAACATAGTTGGATAGTGTAACCCCGAAAAGACCCTTAATACCTACTCAATTAATTTTTCTTGGAGCGTTTGGAATGGTGGAAATTCAAGTTTTATACATTGTAATTTTGGGGCTGTTTGGCCTCGGTTTGGGGTTTGGAATATCAAAGTTATTGGACCGGGCAAAACTTTCAGGATGTACCGTCCAGGCTGAACAAATTATTAGAAAAGCCAAGGACGATTCCGATTCCATTCTTCGTCAGTCTGAAATCAAGGCGAAGGAAGATTATTTAAAACGTAAAGAGGAAATGAACAATGAGTTTGAAAAAACCAGAATGGATTTGAGGGACCTTGAGAAACGTCTGGAAAAACGCGAGGATGGTGTCGAAGACAAACTCAGGGATATGCAAAAGCGTGAAAGATTAACTGAAACCTTGCAATTGCAGCTTCAAAACCAAAAAAATGAATGGGAAAATAAGAACAAAAGGCTTGTGGATATTCTGGAAAAGCAGGAAAAACAGCTCCTCGGGCTAACGGGTATTTCCAAAGATCAAGCGGAAAAAATGTTAATTGAGAATCTGGAAAGAACTTTGAGTAGGCAGGTTGCTGAAAGGCTTAAAAAACATGAGGAAGCCATTAAGGAAAGCAGCAAGGAATCTGCCAAAAAAATTCTAGCAGTTGCCTTGCAGAGATATGCTTCCGAATATACGGCGGAAACCACTGTTAGCACCGTGGATATTCCAAGTGACGATGTAAAAGGCAGAATTATTGGTCGCGAAGGAAGAAACATTCGGGCCTTTGAGAAAGCCACAGGAGTGGATGTAATTGTCGATGACACCCCTGGAGTGGTAGTGGTTAGCGCTTTCGATAATGTTCGAAGAGAAGTCGCCAGACTTGCACTTATCAAACTTATTCAGGATGGTAGGATTCACCCCACGAGAATCGAAGAAATTGTAAAAGCTACCCAGGAGGAAATGGACAAGCATATTCTGGAAATTGGAAAAAGCGCTTTGCAGGAAGCCAATGTGGGATTGCTGCATGAGAACCTGGTCAAACTTCTTGGCAGATTGAGATTTAGAACCAGTTATTCGCAAAATGTACTGCGCCACAGTTTGGAAGTGGCTTTCCTTGCCGGAATGCTTGCCGAAGAGTTGGGGTTGGATGGAAGGCTCGCCAGAAGATGTGGTTTGCTGCATGATATAGGCAAGGCTGCTGATCATGAAATGGAGGGCGGCCATCCAAAAATTGGTGCTGAACTTGCAAGAAGATACGGAGAAACAAATCCCGATGTACTTCACGCAATTGTCGGCCATCATGATGATGTGACTGTCGACCACATTTATACCGTTTTGGTTGCGTCGGCTGATGCGATCAGTGCCGCCCGTCCCGGAGCCCGTCGCGAAACACTTGAAAAATATGTAAAACGCCTTGAGGAACTAGAGGCGATCGCCTGTGGTTTCCCGGGTGTAGATCAGGCCTTTGCCATCCAGGCAGGACGTGAATTGCGCGTAATTGTAAATGCATCCAAGACCACGGATGATGAGGCAATCAAGATTTGTCATGATACAGCCAGGGCTATTGAGCAGCAGATGAACTATCCGGGTGAGATCAAGGTGACTGTGGTTCGAGAATTGCGGGCGGTGGAAGTTGCAAGGTAGTAGTCATCCTTTGGTAAGGGTTTTAGTCCTTGGGGATATAGTTGGTGACCCTGGGGTGAACTTATTGCAAAAGCATCTGCCAGCCTTGCGAAAGAAATTAAATATTGATGTTGTGGTTGCAAATGCGGAAAACGCCTCAGGGGGGTCTGGCCTTACTCCCGGTGCTTTTAAGAAGATCAAGAATTCAGGGGTGGATTTGGTCACCCTTGGGGACCATGTTTACAAAAAACAAGAAATAACATCAGTGCTGGAATCTGATAATACCATTTGCAGGCCAGCTAATTATCCTCAAGGAGCACCAGGTAAATTATTTGCCGAACACGATCTTCCTGGAGGATTAAAGGTTTACGCGATTTGCCTGATGGGGCGAACCTTTATGCGACCGGTTGACTGCCCGTTTCGGGCGATTGATTCTGTGCTTGATGCCCTTCCGCAGGGGCGAAAAATTATCGTCGTTGATGTTCATGCTGAGGCTACAGCGGATAAATACCTTTTGGGCAACTATCTTGCAGGTAGAGTTGGTGCCGTACTTGGAACGCACACTCACATTCCAACGGCGGATGAGCATATTATGGAAGGGCAAACCGCGTTTTTGTGTGATTTGGGTATGACGGGCCCTTATAAAAGCATTCTTGGTAGAAGTGTGGAGCCAGTGATGGAAGCCACCTTGAGATTTGTTCACAGGTCGTTCGAAGTAGCAAACGAAGACCCCAGGCTTTCCGGTGCCCTGATAGAGATAAGTTCAAGCACTGGCAATGCGGTTTCTATAAGAAGGGTGCATCTTCGGGAAAGTGAAATCGAAAGCTTGCAGGCGTTTTAGTAATGGTTTTTAAAAATGACCGCAGGGTTCAATTTGATATTGATTCCCTTTATAGCTTGTAGGCGTTTTAGTAATGGTTTTTAAAAATGACCGCCTTTGAGACTTTAATTCAGTCTGTTAAACAAAAAAGTGCGCGAGTTTGCGTTATTGGCTTGGGTTATGTTGGTTTGCCAATCTTGAATCTGGCAAAATACGCAGGGTATAAAATTCGAGGTTTTGATATCGATGCCGGCAGGATTTCTGCTTTGCGTGCGGGAAATTGCGTTAAAAACATCCTGCCTGGTTCAGCCATGGCAAACCTATTGTCTGTAGGCGAAGAGGTTTTTTTTGATGATTCGGCTTCATTGGCCGGGTGTGACATTTACTGGATATGTGTTCCAACCCCGGAGTGGATTGGCAGGCCGGATCTTGCCGCTTTAGTGAAGGCTTTCGATGATCTTGCATTAAATGCCAAGGGCCCATTTCTGGTTGTGATTAGTAGCACTTCTTTCCCCGGGTCTTGTTGCCAATTGGGCCTGAAAATATTGGAGGCCGCCGGGCTTAAACCTGGAGAGGATTTTTTGCTGGTTGTTTCTCCAGAGAGGGAGGATCCTGGGAACAAGGTATGGGAATGTGGAAATATTCCCAGAGTTTATGCCGGGTTGGATGAGCATTCCGAAACTGTTGGTGGATACTTTTTAGAGTCGCTTTTTTCTTCAGTGGTAAGAGCAAGCAGCCTACAAGTTGCTGAACTGTGTAAATTGCTTGAGAATTCTTTTCGAAATGTAAACATTGCATTCATCAACGAGTTTTCAAGGTTTACAGGCGTTTTGGGTTTGAATGTTTTTGAAATAATCAATCTTGCTGCAACAAAGCCATTTGGTTTCATGCCTTTTTGGCCAGGTACGGGTGTGGGGGGCCATTGTATTCCCGTTGACCCCTATTATCTTTTGGAAGTGGCCCGGGTGAATGGTGTTCAATTAAAAGCGCTTAATGAATCCTGTTTTATTAATGCCAATCAGGTGGATTGGTTTGTAGGGCGAGTGCATCAGTTATTTCTTGATATGGGGCTGAAACCCGGTTTCTCAACAGTTTTGATTGCTGGTTTGGCCTATAAAAAGAATGTTGCGGATATTCGTAATTCTCCAGCCTTAAGCATCGCAAGGAAGCTTCAATCCGCTGGTTGGCTGGTGAAATGCTACGATCCAATGGTGGTGGAATATGCGGAAAACACGGATCTGACTCAATTCGATGTCGCCTTGAAGATGGTGGACCATGACTGCATTCAGGATGATTTTTTGAAAACAAAGGCTGAAAGAGTCTTGTCTTGGCAAAATGTGCTGTCTTAAAAATCAGGCTGCCCTGGCGTTTATTTGCCTAAATTCAAAAGAGTTACTTTCGCTGAACAATTTTGCCACCTGTTGGGCATAAGTTTCATCGGTGCAATCGTGGTCGTTCAATAATTCGCCAATTCGAATCAGCCATTCGTTCAAATTGGTGGAGGTTGTTTCGGTAGATATTTCTTCGAGCCATCTTAAGTAAGATTCGGTTTGTTCTTGGGAATCGAGAGAAGATTTAAAGGACTCAATCCAGGAAAGGCAGAGTTGAGCCAGGCTCGAAATATCGCTTTTTAAAGTAAAATGTTCATTTGCAGCAACCTTTGCCAACCAATGTGGTTGCCCTGCCCCGTGCCACTTAAGCATTCCATTGGATTGAAGAATTAAATTCGATTCGTTGATGGAACCAAAGGTCATTCCAGTTCCATGGATCGACGCTAAACCGGCCACAGCTTGCCAGCCAAACCTCAGCCAGGTGCCGAGATTATCGCAAGCATCCGCGTAATCTCCTAATGGAACGCCATCGATATATTCTGAAACGACGGCGGGTTTTGACATGATTTCCAGAACCTCATAGGTTTTGGCAACATTTTCATGATGAATCGTGCAAGCCGTGATAAAACGCTGGCGAAATTCATCCGGGTGCACGGGGTCGGTGATTTCAGATTCAGCAAGTATCCTCAGGATGCATTCCCTGTTGTGGCTTGGATCAAAAACTAAATAAGCTGTTTCTCTGGAAGATGAGGGAAGTTTATCTATGACACGAAAACGATTTATCATAAGGGCGGAAAGGTTTCCTGTTTCAATTAACGCCAGTTGGTAGAAAGTTAAATAACCACCTGAAAGCAAAGATTGCCTAAGGGAGTTGCGCCGTGATTTTGCATCGGATAAAAGTACCGCTAGCGAATCTTTGTCGATCAATCCCAATGCCATCATTTGATCGCCAAGCATTTTGTCTGAAGGTTCAATATCCTCAGATAAAGGATAAGATGCCTTGTCATTGGTTTGGTATTGATTGGGGATTGCGGAAAGTGCGCCAAGTGAAAGTTCCCTGATCTTTTTACGGTACCAGGTTTGCATGTCTTCCAAGTGTACCTGAATAACAGCTTTATTGGTCTCCACAATTTGGGCTTCTTCCCTGAGTCGTGCTTCTTTTTTCTCCAGCTGCTCTGATTGTTGCCGAATTTCGATTGCTTGTTGGTCGTATAGAGTTCGCTTGCGCTCAAGTTCAAACTCTCCGGATTGAAGACTGATCTTGATGTCGGCAATTTTCTGGTGCCACTCGATTAGTTGCTGCTTAAAGGATGCCATGGCAAGGCGGTGTTCTTCTTTTGCCTTGTTTAATTTGGATTCAAGATTCAAGCAGGAATTTTCTTCAGAGCTTGCTTCTTTGCGGAGTTCTTCAAGGTCCTGTCGAATTTCCTTTGCGTAGGAAAAAAACTCATCAAGATGATCCTTTACCAAATCCCTTGCACCCAATAGTTTGGAAAGGGAATCCTCAGATTCTTTTTGCCTGAGTGAGAGTTCAATGGACAGTGTTTTGAGTTTTTCGGAAAGCTCCAAGCCGAATTGTTTGTTTGCTGCTTCCTGACTATTGATGTCCGCCTGGATTTGAGAGTGGCTAGTTTTTTCCTCTTCCAACCGTTGTAATGCGTCAAAGATTTCCTGTTTGATATCGTTGTGGCTTTGCCTTTCATTGGAAAGTGAATGGAATTGTTTTTCCAAGTCCGCACGCATTTCCGTGATTTCGAGTTCCTTCTTCTCCAGCTCAATGCGCATGTTTGCCAAATTCTCTGCTGTTTGCTGGTTTTCCTGTTCCAAATCCCTGGATCGATCCTGTAATTTCTGCAATTCCAAAGCCAAAGTATTGTCTTTCAATGCCAATTCATTTCTAAGTGCCTCGATTTCTTCAAATCTTAGTCTGAGAGCTTCCTGCATTTGAGAGATCGACTTGCCTGTGGAATCGTATTCTTTTTCTTTTGTGTAGTGATTGGTTATGGACTCATTCAGCTTAGCGCGTTCCTCTTTGAGTCTGGACTCTTCATTTGCAAGATAAGATTCCCGCCTTTGAAGATCGGTATCCCTTTCGGCAAGTTGCTGACCAAGAGCCAATAAATCAGTTTCCTGGTTCAATAAAAGCTGTTTTCTGGATTCCAAGGTTTCTGTTTGAGTCTGCACAGCGGCTCTTACCGATTCAAGAGCCTGTTTTTCCAGTTTTAATTCATTTTCCAGTCTTTGAATTTCGGCAAGCCTGTTTTTTTGGAGCGACTCCGCCATTTCAAAATCCAGAAATCGCTGCTGGAAAGACTGTTCCCTGGCGCGGAATTGTTCCCTGGCACTCTCCAATGAAAGTTTCATCTGTACAAGTTGTGATAGTTGATGTTCGAGATCAGAAGACTTCTGGCGGATTTCCTGCAATTGAAGGTCTTTTTCTGCTTGTAATGCCGCTGATTCAAGCCGGTCTTTCTCAATCTTTGAGTGCATTTCGGAAATTTGCAAAGCTTGTTCTTCCAAATCCCTGCTGGCTTTTTGAAGTTCCTCCCCTCTCCGGTCAACTTCCTTTGCGCGCTCTTTTAAAAGCTGAAATTTCCGATCCACCATATCTTGAAATCGAGCTATTCTTGCCAGGTCTGAATCCCGTAGATCTTGAAAGTTTGTGAGCTGGGACTTTTCCCGTTCCAGATCCATCTTTTGGTTGGCAAGGCTGTCCCTTAGTTTTTCAATTTCCTGTTTTTCCTGCTGGTTTCTTTCTCCGAGGTGTCGTAGTTGGGTTTCCAAAAAGCATTTTTCTGACGCAAGACTTGATTCTTTTTCTGCAACAGTCTTTTCTCGATCCGCCAGTTTCTGTTCTACCTCCATAAGTTCCAAATGCTTGAGTTTTAGCTGCGAGTTTCGTTTACGGACTTTTTTTACCAGCCATTGCAGCATTTTATTTTTGCTTGTCTGGCGTTTTCGTGGTGAAAGTTCTTGTTTTTTGGGTTTGGAAGTTCCTTGCGGAGGATCGTGCCTTAAAATTGTTCCCGGGGCCAGTTCATGAATTTCAAAAACAAATTCCCATCCACCTAAACGCAAAATATCAGAAGTTTTTAGGGGGTTTTCTTCAAAGGAAAGGCCATTCAATGTCAAGCCGGATAAAGATGCAAGTTTCCTAATGGAATAAGTCTTTCTTTCATGAATGACTTGAAATAGTAGAGGTGGTAAATCAACTCCCCCAAGCCTTAAATCACAACCTGGAACTGTTCCAACAAGAAAGCTGTTGTCAAAAAAGAATGTTTGAACGGACTTTCCCTGTTGGTTGTAAATAACCTTATTTTTTAGCAATCCTTTATTTGTTTCCCTATTCGAATCCATGGAGCAATAATTAAGAAAAAACCTAAACCCTGTATAGGTCAGATTCTTAGCTATTTGCGGTTTGTTTTGCTGTTTTAACCAAGCCTGCCAAATTGCCGCTCTAGGTCATTCTTGGAAATAAGTAGGGACGTTGGACGACCATGTGGGCAATGGTAATTTGAATTGGATAAATGGCGCATTTGGGAAAGAAGCAGCATTTCTTCCTGAGACAGGCTGTCACCGGCACGAACGGCACTGTGGCAGGCGATTGTGCTGAGGGTTTGATGGAAAAATGCCTCACGGGATGGAAGTTCGTCCTTTAGAAAAAGTTGATTTACAACCGATTCCAAAAGGGTTTTAGGGGATTTTCTTCCAAGAAGTGCGGGAAAACTTTCCAAGCAAATGCTAGAACCACCAAAATCGCCTATCTTAAACCCCAATTTTTCAAATTGCTGGACCTGTGAAAGGATTAATTCTTTTTGAAAGGCAGGAAATTCAATGATTTCTGGAATTAGAAGCTTTTGGCAATCCAGTTCACCTTCAGAAAATTTCTTTTTCAGCTGTTCAAACAAAACCCTTTCATGCAAAGCGTGCTGATCCACGACCAGGATTCCATCGTCCGTTTCCATAACAAGATAACTATTATAAATTTGGACTATTTTTGGGGCTGGTGGGCAATCCAAAATTGTGGATTCAACATTTGGAAGGAGTGGCTCCTTGAATTCGTATTTGGGTTTTTGTGTAGCCACCAAGGTATTTTCTTTTGAATTTAAAATCGGGCTCTTCGTGATTTCTGGAAAAGGTATTGTCCTGTTCTCGATAATGGGATTCGTCAGCGCAAAATCTTTATGGGGCTGTATGGGGGTTATTTCTTTTTTTTCCAGGGATGTTGAATAATTAGTCTTTATAGGGGTGTAAATGTCAGGTTCCGGGAATTGCATCGCAGTGGAGGCATTGGTGGCAAGGATGGTGTTTCTTACCGTCTGGAATACCAGATGATGAATGGTGCCGATGTCCCTGAAACGAACCTCTGTTTTGCAAGGATGCACATTCACATCCACCATTTGTGGGTCGAGTTCCAGAAACAGAAATGCCACAGGGTATCTGCCGGTCATCAGGTGGCCGCGATAACCTTCCTGTAATGCATGCGAGATCGTCTTGTCTTTGAACCATCTTCCATTCAGGAAAAAATACTGTGACCTTGAAGTGCTTTTATCCGAGGTTGGGGATCCGATAAATCCCCTTAATCGTAAGCCGGGTTGTTTGGCATCGATAAGGTGTAATTGTTTTGAAATTGCGTTTCCCAGTAAGTTGTCCAATACCTCCTCGATTTTTGCCCCCTTGGGGATGTGAAAGACTTGTTTTTGATTGTTCCTGTATGTCCATTGTGTTGGGTTGGATTCGAAGTTAGAACCTGCCCTTGCCAGAATGAGTCTGGTCATCATTTCTGTGATTTGGGCAGTTTCCGCAGGGGCAGATTTCAGGAACTTTCTTCTTACCGGTGCATTGTAAAAAATATGACGGATTTCAATTCTTGTCCCAGGCGAGCCACTCCATGGAGAAATTTCCCGGGTTATGCCGCCATTGCATTCAACTTGTGCCCCTTGTGAAATGTCATGGGGAATGGATTGAAGTAAAAACTTCGAAACACTGGCGATCGATGCGAGTGCTTCACCCCTAAAACCAAGGGTTTGTATTTCAAAAAGATCGTCCGCTTTGGTCAGTTTGCTGGTGGCGTGAGTGGTAAGTGCCAGGGGAAAGTCTTCGGGGTAAATGCCGCCACCATCGTCAACCACTCGAATTAAGTCCAGTCCCCCCTGTTCAATTTCAACCTCGATTTTCCCGGCACCCGCATCGAGGGAATTTTCGACCAGTTCTTTGACAATGCTGGCCGGTCTTTCAATAATTTCGCCTGCGGCGATTTGACTGATAACTTCCGGAGGTAAAAGCTGAATCCTTGCCATAGTTGCATCCATGAATTATTTGGCTATCGTTCTTCTAATTCAGGGCGTTGAAATAAGTCCTCGTCTTCATCCGTTTCTTCCGAGCCACCTTTAAGCGCCAGTTTTTTAAGTTTCCGTGCGAGGGCTTGAGGTTTCATGCCCAGTGCTGCGGCAGCTTTGTTCATATCATTGCCATGATCTGAAAGAGCTGCCTTGATTCTGTCCTGCAACTTCCAGTCCTGGATAACCCTGTATAAAGTCCTCTCGCCAATTCCAAGCATGCTGGAAGCTTCTTCCCGGTTACCGTTAGTCAGCAGCAGGGCCTGTTCTATGTAGTACCTTTCAACTTCCGAGAGGGGCCGGCCAACTAGATGTGAGGTCTGGGTGCCACTATTTCCCGCGGGTTGTATTTTGTGAAGAATGTTTCCTTCCTGGACATCGTCAATATTCAGGATCCCATCCATGTCCAGAACCACCATGCTTTCGATGAAATTCCTAAGCTCCCTTACATTTCCAGGCCAGTCATAAAGTGCCATGGCCTTGCGAACCGGCTCCGCAACGGTCATGGCATTCTTGCTGTGCAATTGATTGAATTCCTTCATAAAGTGAACAGCCAGAAGAGGTATGTCCTCTCTTCTTTCACGCAGAGCTGGAAGCCTTACCTTCAGGCGATTTAATCGGAAGAACAAATCTTGCCTGAAGGTGCCATCCGCTACTGCGGCTTCAAGGTCTCGATGGGTTGCTGATACCACCCGGACATTCACTTTGATGGATTCATTGCTTCCAATGCGGAAAACCTCGTTGTTTTCCAAAACCCTAAGCAGCTTGGCTTGAAGCGTTAAGGGCATGTCACCAACTTCATCGAGAAAAAGTGTTCCTCCATTGGCAAACTCAAACCTGCCCTTGCGCATTTTCTCCGCGCCGGTGAATGCGCCTGCATCATGGCCGAACAATTCATCATCGAGAAGATTTTCGTTCAATGCCGTGCAATTCATTGCCACAAAAGGCTTGTTTTTTCTGGGACTGTTGTTGTGGATTGCCTTGGCAATCAATTCCTTGCCTGTGCCTGTTTCCCCTTGAATTAAAACGGTTGCGTTCGTGGGGGCAATGTTTTGCAGCCTCGCAACAACATCATGCATGCGAATACTGTTGCCAAGAACTCCTTCAAAACCAAATTTTTCATCCAGTTGTCTTTTCAGATCCCTGTTGGTTTTCGTCAATCGTATGCGTTCACATGACTTTTCAACGATTACCCGAAGTTCAGCCATATCCAGAGGTTTGGTGAGATAATTAGAAGCGCCCTGCTTGATGGCTTCCACTGCTGTCTTGATATCAGCATGCCCGGTTATGACAATAACTTCCGCTTCCGGGCTATGTTCCTTGGCCTTCTTTAGAATTTCAAGGCCATCGACATCCGCCATTCGCATATCGGTAAGAATGATGTCAAAGTCGTCCGATTCGATTTTTCTGGCGCCATCCCTGCCGGAATGCACCGCAGTACATTCAAATCCGACCCGCTCCAGACTTTCAGCGACTGCTTCCGCGTGTAGCTTCTCATCATCAATCACAAGTACGCGTATGCCGTTGCCTTGTTTGCGGAAACTTGGATGAACAATTAATTCTCGAGCCATGGCACACCCAAAGGAGATCGTGGTTCCAAACATTATTCTATGCTTAAGGAAATCTTTTTCCCTATGCTTTGGGAATTACCCAAACACCGTTAAAGTACGCATCTTTGGAATACCGATAATAATCCTAACAAAGCTAGTTTTCCCGGAAATAATTGTTTCCCGAAAAACTTAAAGTATTGGTCAGGAAACACCTTATGACGGAACCACAACTTCTGCTTGGAAAGATAGCAGCCTTAAGGGAAAAGCTTGAAAAAGCTGCAAAAACACCACTTTCTTCCAAAGATGAACCCCAGTCCTACCAGTTTTTAGTTGAGCAGGAACAAAAACTGCATTCCCGATTGGAATTTGATGACGAATATGATTCGATTTTAATACACGAAACGAAGTCGGTTCCAAACCATGTTTTACCCAGTCAACTTACAGTCAGAGCCAAGGCTTTGCTGTTACGAGGACGGGATTTGATTGGTCAATTAAAGCACCTTGCCAACACCTTTTTTATTTCTGAATTGGATGAGGAGTCTGACTGCAAAGATAACGACGCTGTCATTAAGCTCTACAAAGAAACCGCAGCGATGGCGGATACCGCGCTAAGAATGATTCCAAATTTTCCGGCATCCCCAGCCAGTCAATTGCAGCTTTGTTCCGGAATAGAGGCAATTTTTCAGGTGATCGATCAGCGCTTGCGCATACTTGGGCAGTCCTGCTCGGAAAAAGATATGCAGGTAAGAAGCATAAACACACTTGCGGATATTCTTTCGGAAATTCACGCTGGAAAAGAGCTACCGACCACCAATTTGCATGCAATTTCCGTGCAAATTTTGCAAGAAGCCAAAGCAGGCATACCGCTAAAAATATTGCGCGAGGACCCTTCTTTTCCCGCAAGGTTTGTTGCTTGCAAGGGGTTGAATCTGGCAAGAGTGGCAGCAAGGGTTTTTTCAGCCAATTCAACAATTTCTGACACAATAATCGACATCCTTTCTGCGGCATTGATTTGTGATGTTGGTTTGCTTGGTGTTTCGGAACATGAAATCAGGGCTCTTTGCCATACCACAGTAAAGACTTCCCGCGAACTGGAATCGCACGCAATCCTTGGCTATCAGATGCTAAGGGAAAGTGCGCCTGATAATGAATTGTTTTCTGAAGTTGCTCTTTGTCATCATGAAAATCTTGATGGATCAGGGTACCCCAATGGTAAGGCCACGCAAGAATTGTCAGAGGCCATCAGGTTTCTGGCTGTCTGCGAAAGATATGTGGCACGATGCATGGCTAATGGTTTTGATCGCGCAATTAACACCAAACAGGCCCTCGCAAACACCCTTGTGGATGCCCAGGATGGCAAATTGGATGCTTCTTTTGCCAGTGGCCTGATGGCCATATCCTTTTATCCATCTGGTTCTGCAATTGAATTGTCAGATGGATCCATTGGGATGGTGTTAACCAACACAAATCCCGGCCAAATGGAAATACCTTCAGGGCCGGTGGTTGCCATCATGAGGGATTCGGATGGTTCCTATTTGGCAAAACCAAGAATTATGGATCTGACAGGGAAAACAAATCCCGCGGTCCTGCGTTGCCTTACACCTCAGGAAAAGCAGGATTGGATAGATTCAGAATTTCCCGAGTGGAACTAAAAGCTGGCTTTAAAATGGGATTGCGCTATACAACTTATCTGGAATCAACGCGCCACCCCTGGCCTAATTTTCTATTTCTAACCCCCATCGTTCTTGCTTATGAACTCATAGTCTATTTTGCGGATTCCCGAATAAGGGAATATCTACGCAATGGTGCCGATGGCTGGATGCGCAATATGCTTTTGGAGCATGGGGTCTCCATGTACTGGTTGCCTCCGGTTCTTTTGCTGGCTTTTTATGGCCTTCAAAGTTTTTTGCGATGGTGGTCAAGGCCGTGCGAAAACATGGAAACCATTACCGGCATGATTCTGGAAAGTGGCATTTTTGGGATGGCATTGTGGCTTGTCGCCGGAATCTGGAACAAGGGCTTCCTTAGTTCAGGCATGGACGCGTCCGGTGGAACTTCTCTTGCCTGGGTCACCTATCTGGGGGCTGGCATTTATGAAGAGGCGTTATTCCGTTTGTTTGCCTTGCAGATGTTGTTTTTAATGGTTCCTGGCAAGATTTTTCCATCCATTCCCACGGCTTTTATTGTATCCTCGGTTTTATTTGCTCTGGCCCATCATTGGGGTACGCAAGGGGAACCAATTCATGTTGGAGTGTTCCTTTTTAGGGCGTTGGCTGGTCTTTATTTTTGTTTCATTTATCTGTTCAGGGGGTTTGGAATAGCCGTTGGTGCCCACATTATCTACGACTTCATTGTCTCGATTTAGGCATTTGGGTTTGCTGAGGGTTCTAATTCAGGATTTTTCCTTGTAAGTAAGGAAACTGCGATAAGTGTTATAAAACCCAAGGGGATCGTGACGATTCCTGGCTGGCTAAATGGTACGATAGATTTCTCTGGCGGAAGCCCATATACGTCCTTGAAAGTGTCCGCGCTTAGCAAAATCCATGCGAGCGAAGAAATCATACCCACAAGAACAGCGGCAATAATTCCCTGGCGAGTTGTTCCTTTCCAGAACAGCAGTAAGGTCAGCGAGGGTAAATTGGCACTGGCAGCGATGCTGAAAGCCCACCCAACCAGGTAATTTACATTCATTTTTTGAAACAGAATGCCGAGAATAATCGCCAGTATTCCGACTATAATTGCAGATATCTTTCCGGCCTTTACCTTGTTGTGGTCTTCCATTTCGTGGCCTAGAACCCCAGCTATCAGATCGTGCACAACAGCACCACTGGCAGCAACAATTAATCCGCTTACGGTTCCCAGCACTGTTGTGAATGCGATGGCTGATATTACAGCAAACATGAATTCACCAAAATTCTTTGCAAGAAGCGGTGCTGACATGTTGCTATCCGTTGGATCCAAGGCCCCGCTTACCATGGCACCCAATCCTAAAAACAGCGTGAGAATGTAGAAGAAGCCGATGCTGCCGATACCGACGACTGTGCTATTCCTGGCACAGGTTGGTGACTTTACCGTGTAATAGCGGATCAAAATATGTGGAAGAGAAGCTGTACCACAAAACAGGGCAAGCATCAGCGATATGAAGTTTAATTTGTCAAAAATCTTTTCGCTTCGGATTCCTTTTAAAGAAGGATGGTTCCCCGGGCTTAATACATCTTTCCCATTCGTGACTTTGGGGTAGTAGATGGTAAGAGTGGTGCCATCATCCTGTTTTAGTTTTTCTGAAGTCCACAATAGGATTTCACTGTTTTGGATGATGTTAAGGAATTGGCTTGGATTCAAAGCCCCGGTTTGCGTTTTACCATCGGGAAGCTTCCACAAGTTTCCCACACTCCAGATTTCTCCGTTTTCGGGGCCTTTGCCCTTGGGTTTCCCATTAACAATTGGTTTTTGCCCTAACTTGGCAGGCGAGACAATAGTTTGTGTTTCCAGAAGAACTATTTTTTCAGGACTCTCCAGCGCATTTTCAATTCTCCAAAAACTTCTAGTTCCATCCCTCTGGTTCACCAAGGACAAAATAGATTTAGAAGACAATGTTTTGTTCTCATTAGTTATGGTGAAACGAAGCTTTTCGTTCACGATAAGTTCTTTTTGGTTCAATGTATCTTTTGAGAACGGGCCCAGGATGGTTATTTGGTGCTGTGTTTTATTGGCTGTTTCGGTTGAAAGCCCCCTATTTAAGATCATGACCACCAAAATTAAGCTAAAAAGAACTAAAAGTGAACCTTTTAAAAATTGAACATAGGTTGTGCTAACCATTCCAGCAGTGGTCACAATCATAATGACAACTGTGCCAACAACAATTACTCCAACTTCGTGAGAAAATCCCAAAAGTGGCTGAATTAGAACACCTGCTCCAACCATCTGGGGAATCAGGTAAAAAAGACTGACGGCAAGGGTACTTATACCTGCAACCAAGCGGATTCCTCGGGAATCAAATTTGGCATCCAATGCATCGGCAAAAGTAAATTTTCCAAGTCTCTTGATCGGTTCAGCAATTACAAACAGGGCAACAATCCAGCCTGCCAAATATCCAATCGAGTAAAGGAATCCATCGTACCCAAAAAAGGCTATCATCCCGCAAATTCCCAGGAACGATGCCGCGCTCAGATAGTCCCCGGCAAAGGCAATGCCATTTACAAACCAGTGAACTTCTCCGTGCGCTGCAAAATACCCCTGGGATGATTTGGATTTTCCTGCAGCCAGAAAGCTGATTGCCAGGGTAATGCCCACAAACGAGCAAAAAATTAAAATGGCAATCCAGGAAGGTTCATGAAGCATGGTTATGTGCCTTTGGGGCCTTTACTGCGCAGTACAAATGTGTACAGGAAGGCCAGTACCACTGCTCCACATATCAAGGCAAATCCAAAACTAACGCTGAGGTTTAAACCGAAAAAATAGGGAGAGCCCATGGTTGTTGGAAAAAATGAGTTCAGGATGATGAAAAGGCTGTATAGCCCAACATAAATCAAAAAAAAGAGTAAGCCAACAGGGTTGATGTTGGGTTCGTTTTCCGGATGAGAGGTCGAATTCTCTGGATTCTTCATTGGTTTTGATTCTTGGTTAGGATAATTGCCAGCCCTTACGGTATTCCCTGCGAATAAATTTGTCTGCTTCCGGGCAATTGGTTGCCTTGATGTTCGCGGCATCCCATAAAAGTTTTTTACCAACCCTGTAAGCGACATTTCCAAGATGGTTGGATTCTGTCAGCCAGCCTGAATACTCAAAATTGCAGGAGGTTTGTTTGCCTGTTTTGCAAGCTTCGATCCATTCCGCGTAATGACTTTTCACTCTGGGAATGAAAGGTTCCGGAGCCTTGAACCCTTCAAATTGCTTTTCAGGCAGTAATTGATACTTGGAATAATCAGATAATAGCATGCCTTTGCTGCCGATGAAGAGAACACC
>JBEGQX010000041.1:0-18051 GCA_041180805.1 Planctomycetota bacterium | reverse complement strand
CCGGAACAGCCAAAGCCGCTCGCAGACCGGCAATGCCCCCGCCTATTACCAGAATGTCTGTAAAGACATGGGGAATATGCTTGGGATGAAACCGCACCAGATATCGCTGAGGGAATGCCATATGGTTAGCATAGCGAGGAGCACAGAAAACATCCAAAGCTATTACAAAAAGCCAAATAAAAACAACAATAACCCAAAGGGCTTCTACAAGGCATAGTTCCTAACCAAGCATCATCAGAAAATTAATTCTCAGGCTGGGTCAGCTTCTTGGTGAACTCCTTATAAGCATTTCGGTAAGGCGCAGGGGGCGCAGCCTGGTTGGCCGCCTTGGTATCATTCTTTTCACCGGTGCCAGATTGAAATCTACCGCCACCCATGGAAGGCCCCTTGCCAAACCCAGATGTGGAGGGGGCGGAGTCATCCTTCTTCAAGCCGTATTCCTCTTCCAGTTTGGCGCGCTTTGCCTTGAGAAACCTGTCGATATCCTCTGGGGACATTTTCGCATCCTTCAGAACATCACCGTTAATCCTCTTTTTGTAATTCTCAATCTGGGCATCAACTGCCTTGCGCTTGTTTTCTTCACTGGCCGCATCGGGGGCATTTTTGGCATTGGGGTTGGCCATGCCAGGGGTTTCATTCGGCTTGCGGTCCGCACCGCCACCAACACCCGGGTTGTCACCGGTTCCTGGCTTTTCGGGCTTACCCGAATCCTTACCGTCCTTGCCTTCGCCTTCCTTGCCCATGGCTTTGCCTTTTTCCTGCCCCATGCCTTGATCCTTACCCATGGGTTGGTCGCCCTTCATGTCGCCAGGTTGTTTACCATCGGGCCCTTTGCCTTGTTCACCCTTCTTGGAATCCCCACCGGCGCCCTTGTCGGATTTCTGGTCACCCATGCCATCCTTGCCCATTTTGGAATCCTTGCCATCTGGTTTCATGCCACCAGGCTGGTCGCCCTTTCCATCCTTACCCATGCCATCCTTGCCGGGTTGCTCGCCCTTCTTGGAATCGCCGGACTGTTCACCTTTGCCATCCATCGGTTTACCCATGCCATCCTTGCCTTGGGAACCTTGCTTGGAATCCTTGCCATCTTTGTTTTCAGGTTTACCATCCTTACCTTCCATGGGTTTGCCCATGCCATCAGGCTTGGCACCATCTTTGTTTTCACCTTTTTCACCGGCTTTGGGTTCGCCGCCCTTTTCCTTCATACCATCCTTGCCAGCGCTTTTTTCACCCTTATCTTTGGAATCCGACCCCTTGTCACCTTTTTGGCCGGGATCGTTCCCCTTCATACCTTCCTTGCCCTGATCACCCATCTTGGAATCCTTGCCCATGGGCTGGCCTTTGGAATCACCCATGTCGGGCTTCATACCATTCTTCTCATTCCCCTTGGGGTCATTCCCCTTGGGGTCGTTCATGTTCTTATCGCCGGTCTTGGAATCTTTGCCATTGGGCTCCATTCCCATGGGTTTGTCACCCTTCTGATTCGAGTCTTTTCCATCCTTGGAGTCTGGGTTCGCGCCTTCTTTCTTCTGATTAGATTTGTCCCCGCCCTTGGGATCGGATCCTTTATCGCCAGATGGCTTGCTCTCCATCGACTTGGGATCATTGCCCTTGGGATCACCGGCTTTGGTATCGTTCCCTTTTGTGTCCGATCCCATCATGTCACTATTTTTGGGATCAGTCTTTTCGCCGGACTTTTCGCCATTCTTGGAAGCATCCTTGTTGGCACCTTCGGATTTTTCTTTGCCCATGGGTTGGTTGGATTTCTCATCCTTGCCGCCGGGGTCTTTGGGATTGGAATCCTTGCCCGCACTCTTTTCGTTTCCATCCTTGGACTGGCTGGATTTATCCATGGACTTTGAATCATTCTGATTCGATTTTTCCTTGCCATCGCTTGGTTTGTTGTCACCCTGCCCTTTGGAATCCGATTTCTCGGTTCCCATGGGGTTCTTATCATCCTTACCCTGATTATTCTTGTCGTTCTTTTCCAGGGCCTCATTCAATCTGCGTTCCTGGTCCTTGAAATCCTGCTCACCCATCTTGGGTTCATTTTGGGGCTCCTTGGAGCCTTTCTGATCCTGTGGGCTACCCTGACCTTTTTGGTCACCCTTGGATTGATCATCGCCCTTGCCTTGGCCCCCCTTGCCACCATCTTTCTTGTCGGGGTTTCCCTGACCATCCGATTTGTCACCCTGCTGCCCGGGGTTTTCCTTACTATCCTGATTTTTTTGATCCTGTTTACCGTTCTTTTCCTGCTGGCGCTTTTGGTCCTCGTTCTTATTGTTTTCGTCCTGCTTTTTCTCACCTTCGTTCTTTTGCTTTTGAGCCTCGTCTTTTTGCTTCTTCGTTTCCTGCTCGTTTTGCTTGCTGGCAACGGTCACGCGAAACACCTTGCTTTTGCCAAGATTCGGCTTCGGCTGGTCCGAACCATCCTCAGCTTCCAGCCAGTAATCCACAAAGCTGCCTTGTTTGGGGGTGTAGGGAAGACCATCCTCCGTCTGCAAGGTGGAGAAATCCACAAAATCGTGATAGAGCATGCTGGTGGGGTTACCACCGGAAGGAAGCATAAAAGCCTTCTCATCGCGGAAGGGTTTTGGCATCAGCAACCTGCCAGCATCGCCCACCATGCGAAGCGTCATTTTTCTTAGGCCGAAATCGTCAGTGGCCTTGCCCTCCAGGTTAAGCACACCATTTGCAGCCACGACGGTTTCCTTCCCGGGAAGCGTAATTGCAACCGCGGGAACCTTGTCCGGGTTTGCAATCATGGGCGCTGCCAGAGTATCCTGATAGACATCCCTCTCCGCTGTGGTGAATTCGATGCGATATTCACCTGTCTGCCTTAGCACAAAGGTTCCTTCAAGAAGTTGGGGATCCGCCTGATTGCGGGCAAGAAAGATTCGATCGGGCTTCTGCTTGTCCACAACAAAATGAACCACCCCATCCTTGACCTTGGAGTTGGCTCTCACACGCAAAAACACCTCGGTGCCCACAGGCGCCTCGATCTTGCGGGAGTTATTGGAATCAGATTCCCTGCCGGTATAGCGGCGATACTTGTAAACAGCCTGAAAATCGGAAATGAGCGGCGTCAGACGAACATCCACCCGATGGGGGTTGGTTTTGGCATCTCCTGCGGCAACCATGTAAGAGAAACCACTTCTCACATCGCTCCAGGGCACGCGAATCTTGAACTCGCTGGAAAACTCGCCCGTCTCAAGATATCGACTCTGCCAGGGATCGTTGTCGTGATAGCGCAGCATCAAACGGGGTGATTCAGGGCTGCCTACAGAGGGAAGTTTTCCAGAAACCTTCACTTCAAAATCCACAGGCGATCCCATGGCTATGACAGCATCACCCATCTCTGGCTTAAGCACCTGAATCGAATTGCGCGTGGCAATCGTGGTTTCCACAAAAGGCGTGAAGGTTCTTCCCAAAATGGAAAGAAAAGGATTCTTTCCAAACACCACCATCATGATCGCCAGGATAAAAAAGAGCGCTCCCGCCGAGGTGCCAAGAACCATGAAATTGCGCATGGAGATAACCTCCTCGCCTTCATGACTGGCAACATCCCTGGCGGCCTTTCTGCCCAGGGCATGGCGAACACTTTCCGGAATACTTTCCTCTTTCAGGTCCACCCAGTTAATGACGCTATTTTTTGCATCCGGTATGGTTCTTTCCAAAAGAACCGCGGCATACACCGGATTAATGGGCCGGGTCAGTGGAAGCCAAAGCTTGCGGTAGCACCAGTAAACCACTCCGGCACACATGCCCACAAACATGGCCTGACGGGCCAGCGAAGACAACACCAGAAAACGATCCACAACCATCAACCCCAAGGCATAGCCGAACACAATCACCAGAGCTCCGCTAACCCCTACCCCAATGTCCAGCAATCGCAACTGGCTTTCCACCTTGAGAAGTTGATCCTCAAGGACTCGTTCGCTGCGAGTAAGGGTGGCGCCCTGGGTGGGCCTTAGTTCGGTAGCCATCGCCTGTCTCCTGATAATTCTGCAAGCAATCTCATTCCGTATTCTAACCGAAGGGGCTCAGTTTACCTTAAGGAATATTCGCCGGCCAAGGCCCAATCCCCCATGGAAATGTGGACACCCGCCAGTCGGACGGTTAGGATGCTCTTCACTAAAGACGGCAAAGCATCCCTAAAAGATTGACCTAAAATGGTCAAGAACACGGAGAAAAGAGACATGGCCCGCATAACCCGCAGATCTTTCACAACTTATGGCGTTTCTGGCGCGTTAAGCATGCCTTTGCTGGCAAATCTTGCCCAGGCTGCGCCCGCCACCACAAACCAAGCCTTCAAGCTTGGCCTGGTAACTTATAATTTGGGTGCAAAGTTTGATGTCCCAACTCTTATTCGGGTTTGCAAGGCCACAGGCATAGGACCTGTGGAACTTCGAACCACCCACAGCCATGGGGTGGAACCCAGTCTAACGAAAGACCAGCGCAAAGAGGTTCGGAAGAAGTTTCAGGATAGTGGTGTTGAAATCTGGGGTTGTGGCAGCGTGTGCGAGTTTCATGCCGCCGAGCAGGCCAAGGTTCAGGAAAACATCGAGACCTGCAAGAAGTTTGTTGAACTGGTGCAAGACATCGGCGGGAAGGGCGTCAAAGTGCGCCCCAATGGTTTTCCCAAGGGGGTCCCCGAGGAAAAAACTTTGGAGCAGATCGGCAAAGCACTGGTGGAATGTGGCAAAGCCGCCAGCAACGCCGGTGTGGAAATCTGGGTCGAGGTGCATGGCTCTGGCACCGCTAAACCCAAGAATATGCACACCATTATGAAACATTGCAACCACCCTTCGGTGGGAGTGACCTGGAATTCCAACGCCGATGATGTCTTGAACGGCTCTGTAAAGGAATCTTTTGAACTCCTGAAGCCATGGATCAAATCCTGCCATATCAACGATCTATTCAAGGACCAGTCGGGCCAATACCCCTACCGCGAATTGTTCAGCCTGTTTACGAAGTCCGGCTATAACAGAACAACGCTGATCGAAGTAGGCAGAGCATTCCCGGATGAAGCCAGCACCATCGAGTTCCTGAAATACTACAAGGCACTCTGGCTGGAACTCTGCAGGGGTTAATGGAAATACCAATGGGTCAAAGCCAAAGGCTGGAAATTTCTTGTGGGGGCCATCGCAGGATGGCTCTTCTGCGAAAGCCAAAAAACTTCCAAGGAAGCGCGCCACTGGTGGTGGTGCTTCATGGAGCGGGTGGAACCGCCAACTGGACATTGGAGGAAACCCTGTGGGACAAGTACGCGGACGAGGCGGGCTTTCTACTGCTATTGCCCGAGGGAACCCGCGAGGACATGACCCGTGGTGCCGGCTTCCTTCAAAATCCGCAGGTCTGGAATGATGGCTCTAAAAGATCCGAACTGGCACAGCAAGGCGTGGACGATGTCGCTTTTCTTGAAGACATCATCCAGCATGTGATGGCAATTGGCATCGTTTCAGGCAATCGCTTTTTCATGAATGGTTTTTCGAATGGCGCCGGAATGACATTTCGCTACTGCATTGAAGCGAAAATCAAACCAGCAGCCATCGCGCCGGTTTCCGGCCTGCTTTCGATAGATCACTACCCTCACAACCTTACCATTCCAACCATCTACATCATGGGTAAGGTGGATCCACTGATGCCCCTCGAGGGTGGCACCATCATTTCGCCCTGGACTAAAAAAGAGGAACAGCGCCCTTCGGTTATCCAAACCATCCATGCCTGGGAAAAGGCTTTGGGCGGAGTCAACCATTCTGATACCAAAGAAAGCCCCGAAAAGGTGCACCTTACGGAAAGACACTGTGGCAAAGGTGGCATTCGGTTTACCAGCGTTTTGATTGATGACCTTGGCCACCACTGGCCGGGTGGCAGGGGAACCCTAAACAAAAGGCTTGCCGGCCAACCCAGCAACCGTTTTCATGCCTGCAGTGAAATCTGGAAGTTCTGGAACTCTTAAAGCCTTTTCATGCCAGTTTGGCATTTTGGTGGCCCGAGGATTTCCTTGAGGATAAATGCGGTACGCACCGACTGCTTGTCTGTGAGTAACTCCCTGGCTTTTACCAAAGCGGGAGCCACCTTCGTACTGGAGTTATTTATCTGCCGGAAAGCTTCCTTGATTTTGGGTTCCGGAACAGGAATGGTTTCCATGTCGGCTGGCTGTGCAACCACAACGGGCTTAGCCACGGGAACCACAAATTCTTGATTAGACCTTACCACCGGCCGGGGAACTGTTTTTTTCTTTTTTCTGGGTTGGGCTTCCTCGAAGGGATTTAAAACAGGTTCGGGCTTAGGCTTTTGGGCGGGTTGCGCTGCCTCTAAAGCCCTTTGGCGGGCAGCCTCGAAAAACCTATTCAGTTCGTTGGCAACATCACCACCCGGGCGAATGGGAGCCTTGGCTGGGTTGCGAACAGGCTGGTTTTCCTTTGCCTTGGTTAGCAGGGAAAATAGCGAGATTGCACCGAAGATCACAAGGCCTATTAAACCTTCCCAAGCTGCAAGAATGGGTTTCATGATCACCTCGGAAGATTATTGGATGGGTCGGTCGGATGTACCCGCTATGGCGCTGCGCATCTGGGTATCGCTTTGCAGGTTTCTCATCTGCATGTAATCCATGTAACCCATTTTTCCTTCCTTGATGGCTGATGCGATGGCTCGTGGTACTTCAGATTCAGCCAGAACCACCTCGGCGCGGTTGGCCTCTACCTTTGCACGCATTTCCTGCTCTTCGGCAACTGCAAGGGCTCTTCTCTTTTCGGCATTTGCCTGTGCAACACGAAGATCCGCCGCGGCCTGCTCAGCCTGCAGATTAGCCCCGACATTGGTTCCAACATCAATTTCCGCCACATCGATGGAAACTATCTCAAAGGCTGTCTGCGAATCCAGGGCGTTCTTCAAAACCGCCTGGGAAATGAGGTTGGGGTTCGCCAGAACATCGGTATGGTGTTCGGCACTACCAATGGCTTTGACGATACCTTCGCCCACGCGGGCGATGATGGTCTCTTCGGTGGCTCCACCCACAAGACGATCCAACTTGGTGCGCACAGTCACCCGGGCGCGGGCCTTCAACTGAATACCGTTTCGGCAAACGCCATCCAAAGTTTGTCTACCCTTGGAAGGGTCGGGGCAATCGATAACTTTGGGATCAACGCTGCGTTTGACTGCCTCGTAAACATCCCTGCCGGCAAGGTCAATGGCGGCAGCCGCGCCCCAGCTTAGATCAATCTTCGCCTTGCGGGCTGCAATCACCGCACCTACCACTCTAAGCAGGTTTCCCTTGGTAAGCACATGGGATTCCATATCCTGCGAGGTCACATCTTTGATGCCCGCCTGAACCAACGCGATTTTCTGCCTTACGATCAAGGCGTAATCAAGACCCACCAGTTTCATTCGCAGCATGTCCAAAGGCCCGATATTGGCCTTGGTTAGGATCGACTGCACCCACAATTGAATGAAGTTGAAGAGGAAGAAACCCATCAGCAAAAGCACGATCACGGCAAAACCAATCAACACGACCCACAAAGTATCCAGTGAGCTATTTTGAGCCAACATCGCAGCTATCATCGGGCATCCACCTTTCATCAGGATTTGAAGTTTTCCAAGTCAAACCCGGGCAACCGGGCGTTTTCCAAGTCGTTAAGGTCCGGGCTGTCAGCAGGGCGAACCACAACGTAACCACTTTGGGTACCTATGCAGAGAACCCGTTGGCCAGCGGGAACCAAAATGCCCTCGCTGATGCCATCCACTTTTTTGCCGGAGAAATCAATGGTGCCGGCCGGGCGCAGTTCGCTGGCAACCACCCCGAACGAGCCTACGAGTTGCTGAAGAACCACATTGGCAGGAATAGAGGCAACCGTTCCCTCTCCAGCCTCGCTTTCCACGGTCATTTTTCTTCCCATAGCGATTTTGGGCCACAACCAGGTAAGGGACTTCAGCAGCAAAGGCACACCCGCCACTGTGCCGGCAAGAACCAGCGAACCTGCCATCAGGCTACTTTTAAATCCAAAAGTTACCCCGATGCAAATGGCCGCCAATGACAATGCCCCAAGTATTCCCCCCGTGGGAAGAAACACTTCCAAAGTTAGCAGCAAATAACCTGCCACAACCAGAATCACCGCAGAGGTTAAGTTTCCATCATTCATCGAAAGGACATCATTTCCAAAAAGAGAATAGTCTTCATGCGCAAGCTTATTAAAGCATCAAACTTCCCGCTTCACAACAATTCGGTTTCCCTCAACCTCAATTATTCTCACTCTTTGCCCCTGTTCGATAAATCCTCCATCGCTCATCACATCCAACCAATGGGGGCCTACCCTGGCTTTTCCTGAAGGGTGCAACGAGGTAACCGTGGTGCCCACGGATCCCAAAAGATCCTCGGGACGCAAGCCATCAAACATGGTCACAGGAACCACGCCGGAATCTCCACTTTCCGATTCTATGATCAATCGGTTGGTGACAGGCAACGAGGGAAGAAAGCGCGCCAGCAACATGGAAAGAAGGATGGATCCAACCCCGCTTAGGGCAAATGGCCCCATCACCCGCGCAAGCTGCCCCCATTCATCGGTATTTCTGGGCCAGTGTCCATAAGCCACAAGCCCAAGGCTTCCCAATACCAGAAGAATTCCCGAGAGACCGGTCACGCCAAAACCGGGTATGATGAATATCTCCATCAGAATTAGAACTAATCCAAGCGCGAACAACAGCACCGCCAGCCAGGTCATCTGGCCTGCAAGCTGGGAATTAGACCAGAAGAAAAGGACAAAGCAAATCGCCGCCAGAATCCCCGGCAGACTGGCACCGGGAACCTTGACTTCCAGTATCATGCAGGTGATACCGATCATGACCAATATAACCCTCGTAAAAGGATGACTAAGAAAATCAGCAAGGTCATCCATCCAATCCGTTCCACTGACCGGAGTGCTGGAAGGATTTATTCCCTCGCTGGAGAGGGCTGTTTCAAGGTCCGCGAATATGGCTGTGGCTATTCCAACCCGGGTATCTGTCGCAAGCGTTGCAGAGAGCTTCCATGGCTTGTTTTCATCTTCCGGCGTCGCGGGCTTTAACATCAACTCCAGCTTCATGGAATTAAGCTCCTGCAACGTGGACCCATCCACAATCACCGTCTGACCACCCGCCTTGGGGATGGCAATCGCCAGCCTGACCCCGGCATCCAGCCAGGCTTTGGACATTAAGACTGCTTCCTCTCTGGAAAACTTTCTTGCCTGCAACAATTCTTCCAAAAGCCCTTGCAAACGATCCTGCAACGGTTTGGTGACCACAACGGCATCCAAATCGCCCAAGTAGCCTTGTTCATGCATAAGGATGCGGGAACAGGCAAGCGCCATCGGCAAAACAAGATCCCTTGCCTGAGGGGAGATCCAGGCCACGGTAAGTATTGGATTCTGCCTGCCTCGATCGGCAATCTCCCGAATGTAACCAGCCAGTTCCAAAGCGGCATTCAAGTCCCCACCACCGCACTGAAAATCAAAAATGATGGTGTTAAAAGCCCTACCCACCGCTTTGCTGACGCGCCTTTTCACCCGCTCCACCAACCGGGCATCCACCCTGCCACTTACAACAATGCGAATGGCGCTGGTTTCCTCGGTTCTAAGAAACGATTGTTCCAGGCTTTTTCTGGGAAGATGAAGAATGGCTGCAAGTTCCTCGAGACTGTCGCAGGTTTCTGATTGGGCCAGGCCTAGGTTTTTTGCCATGGCAACATCCAGCCAACCTTCGGTTCCTGCCGGCAGAATCACTTCGCCCTGGGGCTCGGCCACCTGATCGAGAAACGCCTCCCTTGGGTTTGGGCCTTTGGCTTTAACCACGGCAACGGCAATATCGTAAAGCTTGCGAACCACCGCGATCGAATATCTTCCCCGGGCAATCTCCTCGTAGGCGGACTTCATCGTTGGAGTAACCTGACTGGCCTGCCCATCCACAACCCTTCCGATTCGTGATTCCTTGGAAAGAAAAAGATTGTCGCAAGCCAGTGCCACCAAAACCCCATTAGCTCGAACCTCCCCATGAATCCATCCTTGAATTATGGCACCATGACTGTTCTTAATGGCCCTTAGACTTTGGGCCAGATCATAAGCAGGTCCAAAGTCTGAAACAAAAGGCCGAAGCGATGGATTAAAATCAAGAATAACGCGGGCACTCACTCGATCCCTGGCATCCCGGGCTTTCTGCGAGGCTTCTATTTTCTCCACGGCTTCCTTGATTGTCGTGCGAATACGCTTGGCGGAATCGCTTTCTAATGGAGAAGGAATGGGAACCACCACCGTATTGGCATCTGCCGCGATTGCGTGCGATGTCAGCATCAGGCAAAAAATCAATCCGCAGCAAAGGATTTGAACTTGTTGAAAAAGAACCACTGACATTCGCAAGAAAGGAACCATGCATCCTCCGGCCAGACAAGCTTTACAGTATATTGTATCTTTCCAAGGATCCTGAAAGGCAAAAGAAATGGTTCCAGAACATAACTTTAACCTTAATAGTGCTGGCCGGGTCCTGGGGATGTTTGCCAAGTGGCCCGAGCCAGGCAAGGCAAAGACCCGGTTGGCCGCCCAAATTGGAATGACCAATGCGCTAATGATAGCCAATGCCATGCTAAGGGATTCTTTGGTACGCTTTGCCATCCCGAATACAGAAAGAATCCTTTGCTTTACCCCCGCCAACCAAAAAGATGCATTCCAATCCATCGCCGGAAACCATTGGAAACTGCAAGAACAATCGCATGGGGATCTGGGACAAAGACTTGATCACTATTTCCAAGATCTTACCAGAAAGTTCACCCTGGTCATTGGGTCGGACAGTCCATCACTTCCAACCGATTTCATCGAGTCCGCATTTCAGGAATTACAAAAATATGATCTGGTGGTGGGCCCTTCTTCGGATGGCGGCTTCTACCTGTTGGGTCTGAAAGATCACCACAAAGATTTGCTTCATGGAATCGAATGGAGCACCGAAAAAGTGCTGGGGCGACTGCTTCAAAATGCCAAATTGCTGAAATTAAGCAGCTACATTCTCGCCGAGTGGCATGACATCGACACCCGGGAAGACCTGGAAAAGCTTAAAGTCTGCAAAGATCTGCTCCATTGCCAGGAAGCATTACAGCGGTTAGCCAATCATGCTTCCTGATGTTCTGATTCCAAGTCGGGGATATTCTCCGGGGGTTTGCTAAAACAAGCCATGGCCCAAAGCAAACCTGCACAGACAAGATATCCACCGGCCCAATGCCAGGGCGTCTGCACCGAAATGGCTTCGTGAAATAATGGCTCCAGTTGTTTCAGAATGTTCCAGGGTAAGCCGATGGTTTCATCCCCCAGCGGAGAATGCATGATCCCAAAGAACGCGAAGACCGCCGCAATCAAAGAATAAACCGCAGCCACCTTCAGTCGATCATCCAGAACAGCAGACATGATGGCCGCCCACATCATTCCAGTGATAAGAAATCCATTCGCCAGGCAGCGAAGGGTCAGAAGGCCATGGATGGCATCCGGCCTTTGGGGTTGGGCTGGAGCATAAAAGCTTTTCACTAGCAATAAAGCCACGTATGCGACCGCTGGCAGCATGGAAAGCGCCAGCGCGGGGTAGTGCCTTCTGGAAACCACCCGAAATGTCTGTGAGGTGATTTCCAGCCCGACAAAGATAAGAATCGGGAAAAGAACCACCTTGGGAAGCACCTCGAAAAATATGGTCAATCCTCCCATGAACCCCGCAACACCGATAAATAGCGCCGTAAGAAGTGTGTAGCCAGATCGGGCACCCATGGATTTGTACGCGGGCTGTCCAATGTATGGCGTAGTTTGGATCACGCCACCAGCCACGCCAGCCACCAAGGTGGAAATAGCCTCGGTGAACAACACCTTTCGGGTATCGTAATCGTCCCCTGCCGAGGCGGCACTTTCCGTGCAGTCGATACCTCCCACGATGGTGGCCAATGCAAAGGGAAAAATAGTTGGCAGACGCATCAGGGTTTCTGAAATTACAGGATTCCACCATCCAGATTCAGCATTGGCAAAGACCCATGGAATCTGAAAACCCCAATGTCCATGAAATGGTATTTCCCTGAAAGGCGGAACCAAGGCAACACCTGCCATAGGCCCGGCAAACAAACAAACCGTGTAAATAAACAAGCCCACCAAAAGTGCCATGAGAGCCCCGGGAAACCCTCGGGGCAAAACACGATGGGCCAGCAGAATTACCAAAATCATCCAAAGTGTGGGCAATCCCACTAGCGGAATACCCGCAATGTCTTCCCGCAGGGGCATGAAGGAAATCAAAGTCAGGGCTATCGCGGCAAGGCTTCCGAGCAAACCTGCCCGGGGAACCCACTTCCTTACCAGGTTCCCGAAAGGGGAAAATAGAACCTTGATGGCTCCAATCAATAGAAGGGTCATCAACCCCACATGCCAGCCATAGGTCATGGCCTTCTGATGGTCGCCTGGAAAAAGTTCGTTTCCTTTAGAGAGTGCTGGCAACAAAACCAAAAACGCCATTCCAAAAGTACTGGGAGTGTCCAACCCCAATGGCATGGCTGTTACGTTGGTTCTGTTTTGAAGCTTTGCCATTCGCAAAGCCATGAAGGTGTAAACCAAATCCCCCGCCAGAACACCCAATGCGGTTCCGGGCAACATTTTTGCGAGGATAAACTCAGGGGTATAGGAGAAAGGGGCCGGGCCCATGGTGAGCAGGCCAAATAACGTGACCATTACCGCAAGATTGTCGATGGCCAAGCCAAAAAAGGCGTTCCAATCGCCCTTGGAAAACCAATTTTTCATCAATTTATTTCTCTTTCCATGCCACGGGAAATCAAATTCGCTCTCAGATTAGCCCAAGAACCGCCGGCTTGAAAAAGAAAAGAAGAAAATACTGCCAAGAGTTTAACGCTTATTCCGCTTATTACAGTTAAGCAGTTTGGCAAAGAAATTATTAAACAAAACGAAACAATTGCATTTTGATCGAATACGGAAATAATAGGTAATATGGGATATATAGGTGCTATAGAGCGCCATCCGGGTCACTTAATAGCTTTTGGAGGCGGGTTGGGTTCCTTCCTGCTAATTTTCCCATGCGCAGAGTTGTTGTTACTGGTGTTGGTGTTCTTGCTCCCAATGGCGTTGGTAAAGATGCCTTTTGGAAGCACTGCGTTGAGGGCGTTAGTGGTGTTGGCCCCATCAAATCCTTCGATGCCTCTTCTCACCCGGTCAAAATCGCAGCAGAAGTTCCAAATTTTGACATTGAGGAATGGGTTCCTTCCATCCATCGAAAAAGCCTGAAGATTATGGGTAGGGCAGCCAGATTTGGAGTTGCTGCCGCAGGCATGGCCATGAAAGATAGCGGGTTGGAAAGTTTAAATATTAATCCCGAACGCCTTGGAGTCATCATGGGCTCCGGGTTGGTTCCCATGGATCTTCCCGACCTTGCCCCAGTTCTTGCGGAAGCTTGCAACAAGGAAACCAACTTCCAAGCGAACCTACTGGGACAACAGGGTTCAGAAGCATTGTTTCCACTTTGGATTCTTAAATATCTTCCCAATATGTGCTCGGCCCACATCTCGTTGATTCATAATGCAAAGGGCCCAAACAATACTATCACCACCGCTTGCGCCGCCGGTACCCAAGCGGTTGGAGAAGCTTTCCGACTGATTGCCCGTGATGATGCGGACTTTGTTCTTGCGGGTGGTGCGGACAGTAGAATTGACCCACTGATGTTTCTGGCGTATTCCGCTCTGGGTGCATTGAGCCCTGCCAACAGGCCGGCCAACGAGGTTTCTCGTCCCTTTGACGGCCAACGCGATGGTTTTGTTTTGGGTGAGGGAGCCGGGGTACTTATGCTGGAAGAATACGAACATGCGAAAAAGCGTGGAGCCAATATTTATGCAGAGGTAACAGGCTTGGGAAGCAGCTTTGATGCGTACGCTGTCACCAAACCTGATCCAGATGCTGGTGGTGCCGCAAGGGCCATTCAATGGGCTCTTAAGGAAGCCAGGTTAAATGCCTCGGATATCGATTACATTAACGCTCACGGAACCAGCACACGGCTTAATGACCTCATGGAAACCACCGCCATCAAGCAGGTGTTCGGTGAAAAAGCCAGAAAGCTGCCACTTTCTTCAATAAAATCGATGATTGGCCACCTGATAGGTGCGGCTGGCGCAGTGGAGGCTGTTGCCATGGCACTTACCCTGAAAGACGGAGTGATACCTCCCACTATCAATCAAACCACTCCTGACCCTAAATGTGACTTGGATTATGTCCCCAACAGTGCCAGGGACAAAAGAGTGAAAACTGCCATTAGCACCAGCTTTGGGTTTGGTGGACAAAACGCGGCCTTGGTTATGCAAAGCATGGCGAACTAGAAAACCAATAACCATTTCGTTTGGATTGGGAACAAATTTCCCGAACAAATGGCTTGAAGCCACCTTACAAAAACAGGTCTTAAAACACCCTCAATTTGGAAATGGCTATTCGGCCTGAAAAACAAGCCTCCACGTCGGTTCCTTCAAGATGATGTCTGGAATGATAGTCCCCGGAATATTGGAATTGGTTATCAAAAGCCTTGAAATCCAGGGGCAAAGGGGATGCACTTGGTTTACAAAAGACCAGCTCTGGTGTTTCAAGTGGCCTCTCCAGATGCGGGAAGTTCACATTCCAAAATTCGCCTGGCAAAATAGATTCCTGCATCAAGCGATTTGCCACCATTTTTGCCCAGCGTGCCGCCAGAGCCCAGTCAACTTCCAAACCTTTTTTGCGATATTGGGAAAAAGCCATGCCGGGAATTCCATGGATAGCCCCTTCCCGCACAGCAGCCACCGTGCCGGAAATAAAAACATCCACGCCCAGATTGCCTCCGGAATTAATCCCTGAGAATACCCAATCGACATTTTTCATGGCAGAATGCAAGCCTACTCGCACGCAATCCGCCGGAGTTCCATCAAGACTATAAAGTTCTGGTTCTTGAAACTCGAGCTTTAATGGCTGATGGGTGGTTACCCTGTGGCCGCAACCGGACAATTCAACCAAAGGAGCCAAAATGATTGGCTTTCCAATATCCCCAAGGGCATTTTTAAGGGCATGTATTCCCGGTGCCCTGTAGCCATCATCATTGGTAAGCAAAATTTGCATTTTAGTGTCACACTTCAAAAATGATTCTAAACTGATTCATAGACACACTACGGAGTATACTGCCATGAAACATTATCCCACCCAAGAACTCAAAATAGTTTACCGCATCCTGCATGCCAACCTTGCCAAGAATACAGAATTGATGGATGGTAATTTTTTGGAAGACCTTCAAAACCATCTTCAAAAACAGGCTCAATCTGAAGGAATTGATATTGGCGATCATGGTGCCTGGGATGCCTGGCTTGGGAACAAGGCTGTTTCCTGTGAGACACGCATTGGCAAAAGGGCCACTCTCTCCTGAATTTAAGGAATTAAAAATGCATCTGAAATCACCACGCGCACCCCAGGCACTGCCTGCTGTGTGATAACAATTTCCTGAAACCTATCAAGCTCCAAAAATATTGTTTTGTTTTCATTTGCATCGATTTCCAGGGGAGTGTGAATGGTTTTCCCACCCGAGGTAAAAGCAAGCCGTGGCACAACCATGGCATGGGAAGCCGCATCAACCCCAAGTGTCATTACTAAAGACTTGTATTTCCCAATTCGCCCGATTTTTAATTCAGAATTACCATCCAATATCAGGCCGTCATCCACAACGCCTGCACTTGTAAAAATTTCCTCCCCAATGGATATCCTTGGTTTGACAACTGTCTTTGCTCCGGAAAACCATCGGTTTTTTTCCAAAGAAATAAAATCATGGTTCAAAAGTGAAACCACATTGGAGGATGCATTTACAACTTTAGCCAATTTTTCGATTGGCATGCGCACTTGATTGCCAGAAGACATTTCACCCGCAAGCATCGCGTCTTTTAATCGGACCTTGGAAAGCGTAATACGATCTCCAGCAGTCGTGGTAATCCGGTAAGAATCCGCCATGGTTTTTCCACCGGGTGGCTTTTCATTACCCAGAACCAGAAAGGCGAGTTGCTCGGTCTTGAGTGTTGACTTGATTTCACCGGCATCAATATCAAGTTTTTCCTGATCCAATGTTTCAAAAATCCCCTCGACCTTTTCCCCGTTTGCCAGCACCAGTTGATCTTTTGTCAATCTTTTCTGTAAATATTGCCTTCGAAGCTGTGCTGGGCTAAGTTCCCGCCGTGGATTTCGCCACCACACCATACGCAACTCAAGGATTGGAATTGTAATTTGTTCCGCTGCTTCTCCCCGTATGCTTCCACACAAAAGATGAAGCTGATCATCCACCACGCGGATTTTTTCAAATTTCAAACAGTCTCCATTTTCCAACCAGACCAGATTTTCATCGGGAATCCGCGGGACATCGGTTGACTGCTGCTTTAAGTAAAGAAAATCGAATGAGCTATCCTTGGAATCCATCAAACGCCGAAAAACAGGCTTTGCCCCCGCGTTCCAAGAAATGATCGTTGCCTGTTCCTCGGCACCCTTGGAGTTGGTTACCACGAACAGAGGTGGAGCGGCGATCAACTCGCAGGCACCAACAATCAAGGCTAAAATCAGGGCAAGGTATTGAGTCATTTTTGAAAGATGGGGAGATAATTATTGGGAGTTTCCAAAACCAGGCAACCCATGGCGGTGGCATAATGCGGGCATACCTGGTCAAACCAGCTCCCATCCGGTTTCTGCCTGAGAATTAAATCCTCCCGGATGGCAGGGAACCAATCGCTCCAGTATTTTCCCCCGGCGGTATACATCGCCTGCACGGCGTAATAATGACCATAGAAGTAATGCATTTCCATTCGACCAATCTGGAGGCCGGTTGGTTTGTACTGCAAAAGATAATTCAAGCCATTCTGAATTTCCGGACCATCGTAGATGCCCGCGCTGTAAAGTGCCACCACACCAGCGGCCGTGCGCGCAAACCCCATTTGAGATCCCCCACCCCCCTGCGCCATGTAACGGAACCAACCCTCGCGTTTATCCTGACAGCGTTTCACATATTCCACGCAACGATCGACCTTGCCCTTGGGCACCGCTATTCCGGCATTCCTTGCGGAACGCAGCGCCATGATCTGGCAAATGGTCACACTTATATCTGCATCCATGGGCTTGGGGTTGTAACGCCAGCCACCCTCCTGGTTCTGGCTTTCAAGAATCAAATTCACAGCTCGATGCAAAGCATCGTGGGTCTGGCTGCGCAATTCCCTGTCGGGAATCATTCCATAAACTTCGCCCAGAAACAAAGTGGCGAAGCCATGGCCGTACATGGGGCCATGTGGAGAAGCCTTGGGGTTATGAAGAAAACCCGGATATCCACCATCCCTATTTTCCTGGGCAAGTATGTATTTCAAACAATCAGTAACAACTCTGCCAAATCGACCACGGTTTGGCTGGTTGCCATTCGCCATGAAAGCAAGAGCCACAAGGCTGGTGATAGCCACATTGCCCGCATAACCGCCCGTCCCGTAAGAATTATCTGGCCTGCGGTGTGTGGCCAGATATTCCAATCCCTTTTCCAAGGCACGGTCAAGCTGTGGAGTCATCATGCCGCGGGCCTGACTGCCATCCGGCAGGGATGGGCCCTTGCGCCTGGGTTCTTCCTGCGCAAAAAGCAAGCCGGGAAGCATCCATGAAGCGGCCAGAAATTCTCTTCTAGGGCAAAAGCGGTTCACTTCTTCTTAGACCCTTTCTGCGCAACGCCGGTGTAGTATTTGCGAATCATGGCATCGTAGCGGTCCATGAACTGCCTGGGGGCACCATAGGCATTAAGCTCGGCACGCAGGGTCTCAGGCAAATGCCCCCAGATTTCCTTGAACATTTCTCCACCTGGACCGGCATCATACTGCACTTTTTCAGAGCCACCTTTGCCATCCGGCTGGTTCTGCCTGCCTTCTTTTTCCCCAGAATCGGATTTGCCTTGGGCCATTTTCCCGGAATTTTGCTTACCCTGCTTATCAGCCTGATTTTGTTTATCCAAACCGGATTTGTCTTTCTTCTGCTGGTT
>JBEGQX010000040.1:0-11348 GCA_041180805.1 Planctomycetota bacterium | reverse complement strand
GTTGTCAATCGTTGGTGGGACGAGATTTTTGGAAATGGGCTGGTTAACACTCCGGAGGATTTTGGCTCCCAGGGGGAAAGACCCACCCACCCCGAATTACTGGATTATCTGGCGACCAAGTTCATGGATCAGGGTTGGTCCATGAAAAAGACCATTCGTACCATCGTGCTTTCCAACACCTACAGGCAATCTTCTCGGGTGAACCCTGACCTGCTGGCGAAGGATGATCGTAATCTTTTGCTGGCGCGTGGCCCACGCTTCCGGCTGGATGCCGAACTGGTGCGTGACAATGCGCTGGCGGTGGCGGGGCTGCTTAACAAACGCTTGGGAGGACCTCCTATAAAGCCCTATCAGCCGGATGGACTTTGGGTGAAGGTTGGTGGGGCAAGGTATGATTATGTGGTTAGCGAGGGTGATGAAAAATATCGGCGGGGTTTGTATGTGGTGTTGAAAAGATCCGCACCATATCCAAGCTTTGTGAACTTTGACGCCAACAGCAGGTTTTCCTGCCGGGTGAAGAGGATGCGTTCCAACACTCCGCTTCAGGCGCTAACCCTGCTGAACGACCCGGTGTATGTGGAGGCAGCGCGGGCGTTTGCGAAAAGAATCCTTGATGAGACCAGCGGGCAGGATGTGTTCCACCGGGTACAGCATGCCTTTAGGCTGGGTTTGGTTCGGGAACCGGATTCCCAGGAAATGGCCATGCTGGCCAATCTTTATGAATCCCGCAGGAAAGCGCTTTCCCAAGAATCAGAATTCAATGCTGCCTGGGCGATTGCCACGGTGATCATGAATCTCGATGAATTTATTAGCAAGGAATAACGGCATGGCATTTCCAGAAACCATTACGATGGACATGGCCCGGCGCAGGTTCTTCCTTCGCAGTGGCAGTGGGTTTGGCATGGCGGCACTGGCGGGCTTGCTTGCCGATAAACCTACTAACGCTGCTTCCGCAACACCCCAGCCCCATTACACACCCAGGGCAAAACGCGTTATCTATCTGCACATGATTGGCGCGCCTTCACATCTGGATTTGTTTGAAAACAAGCCCGAGCTTGTGAAACGAGATGGCCAGGAATGCCCGGAATCCTTGTTGAAGGGCAGGCGATTTGCCTTCATTGGTGGCAAGATGACACTGGCGGGCAGCCGGTTTCAATTCCAGAAGAAAGGTCGCTCTGGCCAGGAACTTTCCACCCTGTTGCCGCACCTTGGCACCGTGGCAGATGAGATTGCGATTGTGAAAACCGTTCACACCGAGGAGATCAATCATGCCCCGGCACAGATGTTTTTGCATACCGGTTTTGGCAGGGGTGGCAGGCCTTCGATTGGATCTTGGTTGAACTATGGCCTGGGATCTGAAACCGAAAATCTGCCCGCTTATGTGGTGTTGCTTTCGGGCCCTTTGGGCGGTGCAGGCACCACGCTGTGGAGCAGTGGGTTTTTGCCGAGTGTGAACCAGGGAATTCAATTTCGAAACTCGGGTGACCCGGTGCTGTTTTTGTCCAACCCCCAGGGGCAGACTCGGGAAGACCGAACCCAGATTCTTCAGTCCATCAACCAACTGAATTCCCGCCGGTTAGCCACAGCGGGTGACCCGGAAATTGCCACACGCATCAGCCAGTATGAGATGGCATTTCGCATGCAGGCTTCCGTTCCCGATCTGATGGATATTTCCCGTGAAACCCCGGCAACACTGGCATCCTACGGAGCCAAACCTGGTGCCGCTTCCTTTGCCAACAACTGCCTGCTCGCCCGGCGGATGATCGAGCGTGGCGTTCGCGTGGTGGAACTTTACGACGCCGATTGGGATCATCACAATAGCTTGGAACGCTCACTGCCCAAGAAAGCCGCGGATGTGGATCAGCCGATGGCGGCTTTGGTTCGCGATCTGAAGCAAAGGGGTTTGCTGGAAGAAACCCTGGTTATCTGGGGAGCTGAGTTTGGCAGAACCCCGCTTCGGCAGGGGATTGATGGGGATGGCAAAACCGTCAACCCGGGGCGCGACCACCACAAGGATGCTTTCTGTTTCTGGATGGCGGGTGGTGGCATCAAGGGTGGAATTACCCTTGGCAAGACCGATGATTTTGGCTTTGCTCCGGTGGAAAATCCCGTGCATGTTCATGACCTGAACGCCACTGTTTTACACCTGATGGGGCTGGATCATGAAAAACTGACCTTCAAATATCAGGGCCGCGAGTACCGCCTCACCGATGTGCACGGCAATGTGGTGCGTGAGATCCTGGCCTGAGGGGATAAAAACCCGCATCTGGATCCCGGAAATAAACCTTGCAGATTTAACATGGAATGTTAAAATTGCAAGGATGATATCGCGCCTTGTTCTACCAAAAATTCTGAATGCCTTGTCCAGACAGGCCGCTGTGGCACTGATCGGACCACGACAGATTGGCAAAACCACTCTGGCCCTCCTTATCGCTGAAAAATCCAATTCCTTGTATCTCGACCTGGAAAATCCCAGGGATCTTGCCAAGCTTGCCGACCCTGTCGCTTTTCTGCAACAGCATGAAAATAAGCTTGTGATCCTGGATGAAATCCACAGGTTGCCGGGCTTGTTCCCGGTTCTCAGGGGTATCATTGATCGTGGTCGCAGAAAAGGAATCCGGGTAAACCGGTTTCTTCTGCTGGGTTCCGCATCACTGGATTTGTTAAGACAAAGCGGGGAATCACTCGCGGGCAGAATCACTTTTCTGGACATGACCCCCCTTTCCATCCTTGAGGTGAAAAACAATGCGCGGGATGCCCTTTGGCTTCGTGGCGGGTTCCCCGACAGTTACCTTGGCACGGATGATTCCGAAAGTTTTTCCCTGCGGGAAGATCTGATCCGGACCTATCTGGAACGGGATATCCCCATGTTTGGTCCCCGGATTCCTGCCGAGACCCTCAGGCGTTTCTGGACCATGCTGGCCCATGGCCATGGTGGATTGCACAATTCCTCCAAAATCGCCTCCAGCCTGGAGGTAAGCAGTCCCACGGTGCATCGATATACGGATCTCTTGGTGGATTTGTTGCTGCTAAGGCGACTTGTTCCCTTTCATATCAATACGAAAAAGCGGCTGGTAAAAAGCCCCAAAGTTTTTGTGAGAGATTCCGGTCTGCTTCATGCCTTGTTGCAAATAAGCGCTTTGGATGATTTGCTGGCGCATCCTGTTGTTGGTGGAAGTTGGGAAGGTTTTGTCATTGAAAATCTGATCACTTCGGCACCAACCCGAACCGTAGCGGGTTTTTACCGGACGAGTGGCGGGGCGGAAATAGATTTGGTACTTCAGTTGCCCGGGGGAAAAATCTGGGCGATAGAAATAAAAAGGAACCCCGCCAGTAGTCCTAGCAGGGGGTTTTATGAGGCCTGTCAGGATATCAACCCTGCGAGGAAATTCCTGGTTCATTCCGGGGAAGGGATATTCCCTTTGAACTCGGATGTGGAATCTGTTGGCTGCCACCATTTGGCCAATTTGCTGGCTGAAGAAAGCGTCTGATGTGGCTTGGGGCCATTCCTGATAAAATTATTTTAATCCATGGTAGTTCAGAGGTCCCGGGCTACCGTTTCCGTACATTGTCTAGTCCTCATTATTAGTGCAAGTGTGATCCAAAGTTTTTTAAAGAAAATTCATTTAAAAACATTATAATAAATTATTATGAATGAAACTGCCACCTTATCCACTGTTATTGATGCCCAAGTCAAAGCGGCTGTCACCTCCTTCTGCAAAAAAAGGGGCATCAAACTGCGCTTTCTGATTGAGCAAGCGTTGATTGAGCAGTTGGAAGATGAAATGGATCTGGAATCCTACCGTTTAAGGCGGGGTGAAGACACAGTTTCCCTTGAGGAGATTCTCGCCAAGGGGAAATCAAGGAAACGATAATGGCGAAGTTCAGGGTGGTGTTCGTCAAAAGCGCCAAGAAAGAATTCGAAAAGCTTCCAGCCAAAATTCAAGCCAAAACGGTGGATGCTTTGAAATTGTTGGCGGAAAATCCCTATTCAGAACTGCTCAAAGTTAAAAAACTAAAAGGTGCGGATGCCCTTTATCGTATCCGTCTGAGTGATTATCGTGTCGTTTATGAAATTCACAACGATCGATTAATCATTTTGGTCATTGCCATTGGCCATCGTGGGGATGTTTACCGGGGCTTGTAAGTTATTTTCAGCAGCCGGGCGGAAGTTCTTTGGGTTTAACCCAAACTCTTAAGGCCTGCATTCAATTCTACCAGAAAACTTTCCACATCTTCATGGGTGTTATAGCCATGGATGGCGACACGCAGCCTGCCGGCGTTGCCCATGACATGGATGTTTTTGGAACGCAGATGCTGGTGCAAATGATCGGCCTTGGCATGGCGGAACGCCAGAATGCCTGCCACATGGTCGGGTTTTTGTGGTGTGATGAATTCAATCGGCAGTTTGGCAAGTTCCTCCATGCAGTGTAGAACCAGCGGTCTGGTTGCCTGATCGATCTTTTCCACACCCACCTTTTGGATGTATTCCAAGCCTGCGCGGATGGCATAAATCGCCGGGTAGTTTGGCATTCCCACCGCAAAGCTATCCGCCCCCGGCTTGCTTCTGGCCTCGGTGAACCGTTTGGTGCCGAAGGGGTCTTGCAGATTGAACCAACCACCTGCGGGAACGGTAAGACTAGTGTTTTTGCTGGCAGGAACACCGACCAATCCACCTCCATGGCTGGCCAGGATCCATTTGTGGGTGCTGCTGATAATCAGGTCTACGCCACGAAGGTCCAGTGGAATTCTTCCCAGCGCCTGTGTGACATCAAGCCCGATCAATGCATTGGAATGTTTACGCACCACTTCGACAAGGCTGGGTGTATGAATCCGAAACCCATTCAGAAAACTGACTAGCGAGACATTGATGAAACGGGTTTTTGAATGAAGCAGGGGAACAAGATCTTCCAGATGAAGGAAGCCATCCCGATGGCGCCAAACCTTAACCGTGGCGGGGGAACCCTGTTGAAGCCAGGGGGTTGCGCCCGCGGGAAACTCCAGATCGTTGATGATGACCTCATCTCCCGGTCGAAGCTGCAATGCCATCGCGGCCAGGTTGTAAGCCTCTGAGGAGCAAGAGCAGATGGCGACTTCCTCGCTGGTCAAACCGTAGAATGAGGCGGTTAATCCACGGGCCGCTTTCCATTGGGCTTCATGCAGTAACCTGCCATCCATGCCCAACTGCTTGTCCTGAAAATACTGCAACAGTGCTTCACGCACACACAGTGGTGGAATACCTTCCGCCGCACTGTTGAGGTAAATCATCCCCGCCAGGGATGGAAAATCGCAAGCCCGGCTAGTTGCATCTAACATGTCAAACAGTCCTTATCGCAGTCAGGTTAATTCTTTTGTCCCACCAGGTCTTCCGGAAGCTTGGTGATATCATCCTTGCGCAGATCCTCCAGTACGGATTGCAGTTCCTTCACCTTGGCGGCATGGGCCTGGGCGACATTGTCTGTTTCGTAGGGGTCCTTGGTTAGGTGATAGAGTTCAATCCCTGCTTTGTTTCTGGCAATGTTCTTGTAGCTGATCAATTTCCAACCATCCCGTATGACGACCGATCCGGATGGGTGTGGGATATACACGGTGCGGGGATCTGCTTCCTTTTTCATGCCTGTCAGCAGGGGCCAGGCATCGATGCCATCCTGCTTGAAACCGTCAGGTTTCTTCCATCCAGCCAGCTTGGTCAGCGTTGGCATCCAATCACAGGCGTGCAAAGGTTCCGCCATCTTGGAAGGCTTAAGTGTTCCCGGCCAGTTTGCAAATGCGCACACGCGAATACCACCCTCGTACAAGGTGTTCTTCTGGCCACGCAGTGGCAAATTGCTGCTAAGTGCCGGGGTGGGTGGCACCTTGCTGACATAGGCGTTGCCGCCGCTGTGCAAGCCACCGTTATCCGAGGTAAATACGATGAGGGTGTTGTTTCGCTGGGAAGTCTTCTCCAGCGCGCTAACAAACTCGCCCACCTTGGTATCCAATTGAGTTACAAAAGAACCAAATCGCTGCAGGGATTCATTCTTTTTGGGGTCATCATCAAATTTCGCATCCTTATAGATGCGCTTGTATTCTTCGGGCGCATCCACGGGAATGTGCACGGCATGAAAAGGCACATAGATAAACCAGGGGGATTTTTTTGCCTCGATCCATTTCACGACCTGCGATGCAACCAACTCGGTGGCGTTTCCTTCCTCGTCCACCCGTTTGCCATTTCGGTGCCAGGTATCACGGTAGGGCCCTTCCCGGTATTGATGATTCCAGGGGTCCACCGCCCCGTTCAGCGAGCCATAGCTTTCATCGAAGCCATAGTTTTGCGGCCCCCATTCCTGTTTTGAACCAAGGTGCCATTTACCCGCCATGTGGGTGGAATATCCCGCCTGTTTTAGCGCGGTTGCCAGGGTGACGGTTCCGGGCAAAAAGGCGCGCAGGTTTGTGGGTGCAAGAACATGTGGGCCAAACCGACTGGTAAACCTGCCCGACATAAGGGCGGTTCGGGTGGGTGAACAAACCGGCTGCACATAATGCCTATCCAGTTCGACCCCATCTTTTACCAGCTTGTCGAGGTTTGGGGTTTGAAACTTCCCACCATGCCAGCCAACATCTTTCCAGCCCAAATCATCCGCCACAATCAAGAGAATGTTTGGCCTCTCATTTTGGGAATAACCCTGTTGATGGATCAAGAAACAGCCAAGGATGGCAAGTAGCCAGTTTTTCATGGTGGCCTCCAAATCTTTCGTAGATTCCGACCTTTTAAGTGTTTAAGACTAACTTCCCAGACACGGGAAAGCAAACGATGAACACTTTAAAACGTATTGTGCTTTGGAATGTAAAAGCAGGCAATTGACTGTAGAATACTCAAATAATGAATCCAGTTTGGAGAATCACCATGCGATTTGCATTTATGATGACCCGTGCTTTGATGGGTGTTTTGCTGACAGCCATGCTCACAGGATGTTTGCCCAAGGAACCCGGCGAGGCGAAGGCCCCGCCGATTGTGGTAATGGTAGCCCAGCCTCTTGCAAGAGAGGTGACCGATTACAACCAGTTCGAGGGAAATATTGCCGCTCAGAACACCGTGGAGATTCGGGCCCGGGTGAATGGCCATCTGGTGAAGGTTGCTTTTGAAGATGGCACCAAAGTCAAAGCCGGCCAGTTGCTTTATGAGATAGATTCCCGCCCTTATAAGGCATCGTTGGATGCCGCACTGGCGCAGAAAGCATCTGCAGATGCGGATTTGGATCTGGCCAAGAAAGAATACCTTCGAACCGCCAACCTGCTAAGAACCGGGGCTTCCAGCAAGGAAGAACTGGATGTGTGGACTGCCAAGCAACTGACCGCAACCGCTGCTGGTAAAAAGGCCCAGGCAGAGATTGATCGGGCCAAGCTGGATCTTGAATTTACCAGCATCAAGGCACCCATGGATGGAAAGATTGGAAAAACGCTGGTTAACGCGGGCAACTTGATCAATGTCGGTCAGGGAGACAGCCTGCTAACCACCCTGGTTAGCACCAACCCGATGTTTGCCTACTTCTCGATTGATGAGAGAACCTATCTCGATTTTCTTCGCAGGGCCTCCAGGGAAAAAGAGGGTAACAAAGAGCTTAAAGAACTGAAGGTTCCGGTCGACCTGCTTTTGGATGGAGATAACCAGCCTTCGCACCAGGGATTACTCGATTTTGGGGATAACAAGGTGAACCCCACCACAGGTACCATTTTGGCAAGGGCCACCATTCCCAATGACAAGAATCTTTTACAACCGGGGATGCGAGCCCGGGTAAGAATTGCATCCACAGATCCTTACAAGGCTTTGCTTGTGAATGAAAAGATTCTCCAGAGTGATCAGGGAATCCGATACCTGTTTTTGGTGAACGATACAGGCATGGTGGAAAAGCGGGATGTGAAACTGGGAACGGTGCAGGAGGATGGCACCGTGGTGGTGACCGGGGGATTAAAGGAAGGCGAATGGGTGGTTGTCTCCGGCATTCAGAGAGTGCGGGACGGAATCAAGGTTGAGGCAAAAAAGCATGCCGGCAACACGGAAAGCAAAAGGTAAGGAATAACCATGTTTGCCAGATACTTTGTGGACAGGCCTGTTTTGGCAACGGTGATCTCGGTGGTGATCATCATACTGGGGTTGGTGGCCGTGGTGCGTTTGCCCGTAGCTCAATACCCTGAAATAGCCCCGCCTACCATTTCGGTGATCGCAAGCTATCCCGGAGCCAACGCAAAGGTGGTAGCTGAAACGGTTGCCACCCCCATTGAACAGGAAATCAATGGCGTGGAGAACATGCTGTACATGACATCGCGCTCCACGAACGATGGCCAGATGACCCTTGATGTGACTTTCAAGCTTGGCACCGACCTGGATATGGCGCAGGTGCTGGTGCAAAACCGTGTATCGATAGCGATGGCAAAGCTACCCGAGGATGTAAAGAAACAGGGTGTGCAAACCAAGAAGAAATCACCAAACATTCTCCTGTGCGTTAATCTGGTCTCCGAAAAGGAAAAGGACCCTGTCACGGGCGCAATGCGCCCGGTGTACGACCAGCTTTATCTGAGCAACTACGCCACCATACAAATCAAGGATGCCTTGAGCAGAATCACCGGCGTGGGAGATGTTTTGTTTCTGGGCCCCCGCGACTACAGCATGCGAGTCTGGCTTGATCCACAGAAACTGGCCTCGCGGGGAATGATAGCCTCGGATGTCACCAAAGCCATTTCCACCCAGAACCGTCAGGTTGCCGCCGGGCAGATAGCCCAGCAACCCGCGCCCCCTGGACAGAACTTTCAGACGCCCATCAACACGCTTGGAAGACTTCAATCGGAAAAACAGTTTGGCGATATCGTGGTCCGCACCGATAACAAAGGCGGGGTCACCTATCTTCGCGATGTTGTGGCGGATGATTCCAAAAATCGCAAGAGTATCGAACTGGGGGCGAAGAACTATGATGTCAACAGCTACCTGGATGGTGAACCTTCCATCACTCTTGCGATATTCCAGCAACCGGGTTCCAACGCCCTGAGCACCGCGCAAGCCATCAAGGAAAAAATGAGGGAATTAAAAGGCGCCTTCCCCTCCAAGACAGTGGCTGGAAAAAATATCCCCCTCATCGATTACAAGATTGTCTACGATACCACCGTCTTTATTGAAGAGTCTGTTCACGAGGTTTACAAAACTCTCCTTGAGGCATTTGTGCTGGTGTTTGTGGTGGTTCTGATTTTCCTTCAGGACTGGCGTGCCACGCTGCTTCCCATGATTGATGTTCCTGTTTCGCTGATTGGCACCCTGGCTGTCATGGCGATGATGGGCTTTTCCATAAACAATCTCTCGCTGTTCGGATTGGTGCTTGCCATCGGTATTGTGGTGGATGATGCCATTATTGTGGTGGAAAATGTGGAACGCTGGATGCGCAAGGGTTTGGCGCCCAGGGAAGCCACCATCAAGGCCATGGAGGAAATAACCGGCTCGGTCATTGCGGTTACGCTGGTTCTTAGCGCGGTATTTATTCCAACCGCATTCATGGCGGGTATCAGTGGTCAGTTTTTCAAGCAGTTTGCGCTCACCATTGCGGCCTCCACCATTATTTCAGCCATCAATGCGATGACTATGGCCCCGGCACGGGCTGTCACCCTGATCAAACCGCACGACCCTCACCATCATGAAGGACGAGAAGCACTGCCCGGCGCAGGGATCGCCATTCTTTTTGGGATTCTTGCCTATGTGTTTCTGGTTAAGAAGCTTCTTCCGCTTACCGGCCATGAAGGGGAATTCGCATGGAACCTCATGGTTCGATTGGGTGTTTTTGTGGTTGGGGCCACGGCGGGCTGGGTGCTGAGCAAGCGGGTTAATCGTGTTATCGTTATGTTTTTCGATTTGTTCAACAAGGTGTTTGACTGGCTTACCAAAGGTTATGGCGCGGTTGTGGCTGGCATGGTGCGTCTTAGCCTGATCATGATGATGGTCTATGCGGGATTGATTGGTCTGACCTATGTGGGCTTCAGGGCCATCCCCGAGGGATTTATTCCAGAGCAAGACAAGGGATACCTGGTTGTGTATGCCCAACTTCCGTCTGGCGCAAGCTTGGAACGCACCGACAGGGTGGTTGCCAGGCTTTCCGAAATGGCATTACAAGATCCAGCAGTGGCACACACGATTGCCTTGCCCGGCTACTCGGTGCTTAGCAGCAACAACCAGTCCAACACGGGTGGCATGTTTGTGATATTGAAGCCCTTCGAGGAACGCAAGCATCGTGCGGATTGTGGTGCCCGGGCAACTTTGGCGCGATTGCAGGCCAGGTATTACAACGAGGTTCCGGAGTCGGTGGTGGGAGTGTTCAATGCTCCGCCTGTGGATGGTGTGGGTTCCACCGGTGGTTTTAAAATGCAGTTGCAGGATCGTTCCGCCGCTGGCCTGGAGCATCTTGAGGGAGCCGCTCAGAATTTGATGGATCAGGGTAATGCAAATCCCGGGCTAAAGGGGCTCTTTACCACTTTCAGTAATGATCAGCCCCAGCTTTATGTCGATGTGGATCGGGTGAAGGCCCAGAAAATCGGCGTGGACCTCAATGATATTTACGACACCCTCCAGGCCTACCTGGGTTCCGCTTATGTGAACGACCTGACTTTATTTGGCAGAAACTGGCAGGTGAATGTGCAGGCGGACTCACAGTTTCGGCTGAAGCCGGCGCAAATTGGCCAACTCAAGGTCCGCAATGAGTTGAATGAAATGGTTCCCCTTGCAACCCTGGTAAATGTGCGCGAGATAACCGGCCCAGCCATGGTAACGCATTACAATCTTTATTCCGCGATTGATGTGAATGGTGATACTGCTCCGGGTGTCAGTTCGGGGCAGGGGATACGGCTCATGAATTCGATTGCCAAAAGCCAGCTTCCAAAATCCATGGGCTTTGAATGGACCGAGCTTACTTTTCAACAGGTCGAGGCAGATAAAGATTTGCTCACCAAGCTGATATTTCCGCTTTCCGTGCTGTTTGTTTTTCTCGTCCTTGCCGCACAATATGAAAATTGGTCGCTGCCGATTTCCATCCTGATGATTGTGCCCATGTGCATACTGGCGGCACTGACAGGGTTGTGGGTGGTTGGCTTGGATAACAACATTTTTACGCAGATAGGCTTGGTGGTGCTGGTCGGCCTGGCAGCCAAGAATGCCATTCTTATTGTGGAATTCGCCAAGAAGTCCGAGGAGGAAGGCATGGATCGTTTTCAGGCCACCGTGGAAGCTTGCAAGGTTCGCTTTCGTCCGATTCTCATGACATCGTTCGCATTTATACTGGGTGTGTTGCCTTTGGCGCTGGCCAAGGGAGCCGGTTCCGAAATGAGAGTGGCTT
>JBEGQX010000039.1:0-3106 GCA_041180805.1 Planctomycetota bacterium | reverse complement strand
ATTTTTCCGAAATTACCCATGCTGTCTGTCCTCTGTGTCTGTTAGGTTTGCAATTTAACTTAGTCACTATTTGGGCTGCTTTGAATGGATGCGCTGGATAAATTTTTGCTCGCTTTAAAAGAGGATTCGATCTGCCAAGGGCGATTCCTTGGTCTGATTCGTTTGCTGGTCGCTTTCAAAATTTATGATAAAAATGGTGATCCTGTTTCTTTGGGGGTGACTTTCAGAACTCTGGCAGAAAAATTGAAAAAGGCCAGATGGGATACTTCGGAAATCAATGCTCTTGGGATAAACCCCAAGGAGCTTCCGCAGAGGGATCGCTACAGGTTTTGGTATGTCGCATTGGTACGCTCAAAAGTAAATGATCCGGCTGCAATTAAAGAAGCCGATGACCTGGCAAATAAAATAATGAATATTGGCTATCAGGCTATCGCTCCCCATAAACAATAACGGTTGATTGTTACCAGATTGACCTATTTATGGTTGGACCTTATATTGACCTTTTATGCAAAAAGGATGGATCTAGCATGTCTACACAAGAACCAGTACAGGAATCAGGATTTAGCATCGATTTTTTGAGGCTATACCTTGCGAGGGTGGCTGAGAAAAATGGCAAGGCAATCACTTTCGGCCTTATAGGTTTGATTCTTGTCATAGCGGTTTACCTGACGGTTCGATTTGTTTCAGGGAATGCTTTGGTGGAAGATTCTGCCCGTTGGGCAATTCTTGGGGCCACTCAAAACTCAGGTGGATTGCAGGAGTTCGCAAAAAATCATCCAAATACCATGCAGGCTACAGTTGCAAGGATGGAGGCGGCTCGTCAGCTATTTGCCCAAGGCATGACCCTTTACGCAGCCACAACAGAAGATGGCAAAAAAGAGGCCATTAATAATCTCGACAAATCGATAGAGCTTTTTGAGGCTGTTATTAATGATCCCAAGCTTTTGCCTGAACAGAAAGCCCAGGCTCTTTTAAATATCGGCAGCGCCCATGAAGCACTTCGCAGGTTTGAAAAGGCAAGGGAATATTATTCTCTGGCCGCCGCCATGTCTGAAAAGACTGCTTCAGGTGCCTTGGCATCCCGAAAATTGGATGCCCTAAAGGCTAACCAGCAGGATTTGACAGAATTGTACAAGAACTTTGAATGATTTGATGGACTCCGAGTCAAACAACACCACTCGAGAAGTTGAAATTGATGCCAAGATTCGTATCGATGGTACGAGGCTTGATCATTTTCTCGTCATGCAGTTTCCCGACTATAGCAGGTCGATTGTTCAAAAAGTTATTGAGGCGGGTGGCGTAACCGTAAATGGCAAGGTTGCGAAATCCAGCTACAAGGTTCGGCATGGTGACAAGATAATCATCACCCCCCCTGCCCCAACCCATCCCGCACCTCAGCCCGAAAACATTCCCATTGAAGTGATATTCGAGGATGAGTACCTCGCTGTGATCAACAAGCCGCCGGATATGGTGGTTCACCCCGCAAAAGGGCATTGGACCGGAACCCTGGTAAACGCGCTGCGTTATCATTTCACACAACTAAGCGAGGCGAATGGCGATTACAGGCCCGGCATTGTCCATAGACTGGATCGCGATACCAGTGGTGCGATAATTGTTGCGAAGCAAGATGTCACTCATCGCGATTTGGGAATGCTTTTTGAACAGCGCAAGGTTTTTAAGGAATACATAGCCATAACTGATGGTGTTATAGATCGTGATAGTGACTATATAGAGGGAAAAATTGCCCACCATCCGATTGATCGGGTGAAGATGACCGTTACTGATGACGAGGAAGATGATGATGCCAAGGATGCATGTAGCTATTACGAAGTGATGGAGCGCTTCAAGGGTTATTCTTTTGTGAGAGTGCAACCTCGTACGGGCAGAACGCACCAGATAAGGGTTCATCTGGCCAGCATTGGCCACCCGGTTCTTGCTGACAAGGTTTACAGCGGAAGGGACTCCATTCACTTACATAATTTCACGAATATATCGCCCGAAGATGACAAGCCACTTTTGTTAAGGCAGGCTTTGCATGCTTATCGATTGCGCTTCAAGCATCCCAGGACTGGTCAAATGCTGGAAATAAAAGCACCTTTGCCGCAGGATATCCAGCAAACGCTGGATGCCCTGCGTGAATTTAAAAAAGTGTGATTAACTGGTAAGCAAATTCCTTAATTCTTCCCGCACAGCTTGAATGGGAAGCCGTCGTTGCTCCAAGGTGTCCCGGTTTCTCCAGGTGACAGTATTATCGGTAGAGGATTGGCCATCAATCGTAATGCAAACCGGTGTGCCAATTTCATCCTGCCTGCGATAGCGACGACCGATGGCTCCACCATCATCGTAAGCGACATTGAATTCCTTCTTAAGTTCGCCGTAAAGCTGCTGAGCCTTTGCTGGAAGGTCGTCGCGATTTACCAGTGGGAAAATTGCCGCCTTTACAGGTGCCAGTCTGGGATGGAATTTCATCACAACTCTGTTTTCACCCTCGACTTGTTCCTCATGGTAGGCTTCACATAGAAATGCGAGTGTTCCCCGGTCTGCGCCTGCGGATGGTTCAATGACATGGGGCACATATCTTTCGCGGGTCTGATCGTTGAAATAACTCAAGTCTTTTCCAGAACCCCTGTGTCTTGGTTTTCCATCCTCATTTAATTCAACCGCCAACTGGTCTCCCTGGCGTACCAATTTGCCTTCCATGTGACTGCGGAGATCAAAGTCACCCCTGTGGGCAATCCCTTCGAGTTCCCCAAATTCTCCGGGGGGCAGGAATGGAAAGGCATATTCAATATCCGCGGTGCCGCATGAATAGTGACTAAGTTCATCTTTATCGTGGTCGCGCAGTTGCAGCCGTGAGGATGATAACCCAAGGTTTGTGTACCACTTGAACCGGCGATCTCGCCAATAGCGATACCACTCGGCCGATTGGTTGGGATGGCAGAAAAATTCAATTTCCATCTGTTCGAATTCGCGTGAACGAAATGTGAAATTTCTTGGGGTGATTTCGTTTCGGAAACTTTTGCCAACCTGCGCGATTCCAAAAGGCACTTTTACCCGGGACGAGTCAACCACATTCTTGAAGTTGACGAAAATTCCTTGGGCGGTT
>JBEGQX010000038.1:0-3013 GCA_041180805.1 Planctomycetota bacterium | reverse complement strand
AAAAATACGCTGATGTTGTCTGAACCCTTGTTCGCAACAACAATGTCTAGAAATGTGTCGCCATTCAAATCTGCAACACCCACCGAAGCCGGGCTTTTGCCCACAGATAAAGTGGTCTGGCATTTGAAAGTACCATTCCCATTTCCAAACAGCAGGCTAATGGTGTTGGAACCCTGGTTGGTTACCACCACATCCAAATTTGAGTCCCCATTGAAATCACCCAGTGCTATGGAACTGGGATTAACACCAACATCATAAATTTCCTGCCGGTCAAAAAAACAGCCTGGGTCATCTGATCTCAGCAGAACACTAATGTTGTTGGATCCGCTATTGGCCACCACCACATCGGCAGATCCATCCTTGTTGACATCTCCCACCGCCAGGGCAACTGGAGTTGTGCCGACCGCAAAGGTTCTTTCGTTACCAAATGTTCCATCTTTATTACTGATGATCAGGCTGATATTGTTGGACCCACTATTGGCAATCACCAAATCTGTACTGCCATCCCCGTTGAAATCATAACGTGCTATGGCTTTAATTCCATTCCCTGCAGGCGAAAGAATGGGAGCGCCAAATGAGACCGTGTTAGCCCCATTCAATCCGGTATTCAATAATGAGCAAATATTGTTGGCGCTAAAACTGGAAGTAACAATGTCCAGTTTACAATCATCATTCAGGTCAGTAACTATCAACGAACTTGGGTTGGCGGAAACAGGAAAAGTTAAAGGGGTTTGGTAGGTGCCATCGCCATTCCCCAAAAACACACTGACGTTGCTTGAACTAAAATTTGCCACCACCACATCCAATCGACCATCATCATTCACATCACCGGTATCTATGCAATCGGGGTTTATACCAGTGGGAATAGTGGCAGGGTTAGCGGGTATAAATAGCACCCCGGCAACTGGCACTGTTCTATTTTCCAATGGCTCCAGCATAAGCTTGAAAAGTTTGGATTTTTTTAACCTTTTAAACATCGTTAACCCCCACCGAATAAATCCCGATTGATTTTTAAACCCAGCCAAAAAAATTGGGATTATTGACACAATCGTTACAATCAGATCGACATTTCAAAGACATGGGGAACAGATTGTTTGAGAAAAATTTCACTAAATAAGCTTAAAGACAGTAATTTGGGTAAAACCTTCAATCAAACTGAACAACGCAAATTGCCAATTCTTCGCAATTTATAGGTTAGGACAGGTTTGAAATGGTTAGGATCTAAACTTTGAAAAATATCTTCTTCTTATACAGCCAGAATGCCAAGCCCCATTGGCAAATCACCACGGTGATGGCAAGGAACACCGGGCCCCAGTCACCCAGTTTGCTAAATGGATAACTGGTGTATGGCATCACCAAATTCCTTATGGGACTGGTAAGAATGCCCGCGGACATATAAAGGAAAATGGAGTTCATTCCAGCCACCTGAAATGGAAATGCCCACTGCCTAAATTTCATAACCTCCATCGCGTAGTGAAAGAAAGCAAAAATCAGACAGGTCCACCCTGCGGCAAAAATGCCAAACGATGCGGTCCAGATTTTCTTCACCATGGGAATCAGGAAAGACAAACCATATCCCGCGACCAGACATGAAAGTCCAAGAATTAAAAGAAGACCGGCCTGCTTTTTCACTTCCCAATTCTGACGAAACATCCTTCCAACCAGACAACCCAGAATAATAGTTGCCGCCGAGGAAATAGCATTGGTGGTGGCATATCCACCTGCGCTGGGGGGCATGATGTTTGGAAAACCAAGTTTCACGAACACTTGATGGATTTTCTGATCCAAAACATAACCACAGTTCAGGTTTTTCACCCACATCACGTCTGTGGATGATTTATCCCCGGCAAAGGCCATGGCGTAGCCCACATGCAAAAATGTATGCAACAGCAGCAATCCTAACGCACAAGCTATCTGTTTTTTAAAATCCAATGTCAGGGTAAAAAATGCCACCACATAACCAATGGCTATTTGTTGCAACACCCGGATAAATTGCACCATGGGTTCGGTTTTGCCCATGGAATCCAGGATGATTCCTAGAAGCACCAAAAGCAGGGCACGCTTCCACGCATGGGAAAACTGCCCCGCCCAGGATGCCCCCTGGTCCTGCCGAATGCCAAAGGCGATTGGCATGGAAACACCCACCAGAAACATGAAGGAAGGCTGAATTAAGTCCCAAAAAGTGCAACCCACCCAATCCCGATGGGTGAATTGATCGGCTAGCCAATTCCAGTTGGGGTCTGCAAGAAGTTTGGCCATGCCCATGCCACCGGAAATCATCGCAAGCATGGTAAAGCCACGGTAGGCATCTATGGAAGCAACACGAACTGGAGCAGCACTTGAACTCATGGAATTACCCCGAAAAGGATAATCCAAGTTCGCATGAAACCTATTTCAGGAAAAGCAAAAACTCTCAGGCAGCGTTTCTATCAGGCAAATCGTCCTGGAATTCGAAGTTCGGATGACTGGCCCTTGGGTGATACCTGGAAGAGGGAACTGGAATTTCACCAACTTTTTGATCAAGGTTCTTAATCGAGGTGGAATGTTCCTTGGCATAATCCAGATACATACTCACAAGCCTTGCAAGAAGTACCGTCACCAAGAACTGACCAAAAACAGCCTCCAACCACACAAAGGTTCTTGCAATGGGTGTTAAAGGCGTTACATCACCAAATCCCACAGTCGTTAAAGTCACAAAACTAAAATACAGAAGCACTGATGCCCGCACATGCTCCTGCCCATTGGGAGTATTTCCAACCATAAAAGTGTTTTGCGAAGTTGTAAAGGAACCCGGATGAAACTCCTCTATAGTGCAGTAGGCATAAGCCCAAATAGTTCCCGCTATCAAATACAAACAACAGCCTCCAACAATTTTGTCAAACCCTTCTGCTTTGTCCTGCCAAACTTCCCTTAGCAGGTAAAATCCCAAACTAAAGAAGAAAAGCAGGTGCACCACAATGCGTGCAAGAATCATTGCACAAGGATTACCAATTTCAGGCAATTCATTCGGCAA
>JBEGQX010000037.1:0-14164 GCA_041180805.1 Planctomycetota bacterium | reverse complement strand
TTACCCAGATACGGTCCCTGTACACAGCCGATGAAAACCAAAGTCGCGGGTTCCAAGATGCTTTATCGGTTTCCAGTTTCCAGTTTTTACCATCCTTGGTGGACCAGACATCGTTATTTGCGTGGTATTTGGGCACATAGTTACCACCGCCAAAAACATACATGGTGTCACCCAGTACGGCTGCCTGATGATATGCCCTTGGAGACCAGGGGGCATTAGGGTTCTCCAGCTTCCAATTTTTGCCGTCTTTGGAAGACCATACATCATTCTTCAGGCTTTTATCATCTCCGAAATAGTAATTCTCGGTTCCGCCCAAAATCCACATTCTGCCTTTGAATTCCACCAATCCACTTGCAAGTCGGGGTGACCAATTTGCTTTATCAGTCTCTTGTTTCCAATCTTTGCCATCTACAGAAGACCACACCTGATTACTGGCTGAATGTCCTGGAAGCCTGCCATTGTACCAACCGCCCATGAACCACATTTTATTGTTGAAGGTGATGGTCATGGGTAGGTCGCTATGAATCCAAGGAGCCTTTTCGGTGACAAGCTTCCAATCTTTGCCATCCTCGGAGGACCAGACATCCCTTGGGGGAGCTTCATAAGAATTGAACCAGCCTCCAAAAATCCAAAGCTTGTTATTGAAGACCAACTCGCCTTGTGAGTCGCGTGCTTTCCAAGCCGCGGAAGAGGTTTCCTTTACCCAGTCGGGTTGAGATGGTGCTTGTGCGAGCACCAAGGGCAAAAAAAGTAAAGGAAGAGTTGGGGCTAAAAGCAGTATGCGCATGGTACCACTTGCTTGTTATTTGGAAGGTTTTGGCAGCGACTGTTCGATGGTTTTGGCGACAGCTTCTGCCAGTAATTTTGAGCCTTCCTTGGTGAAGTGGACATCTTTTGGAATCTGGGATTTTTCGATGGATGGCGTAATAGCCTTGTTGAGATCGTTAACATGAACGCCATGTTTTTTCATCACTTGAACAGCGATGGTGTTATAAGTATTCACATCTCCAAATTTCCGGTTGGGTGCCAGATTGCCTCCGTTGGGAACAGGGGTAGTAGTGGCAAAAATCAGAGTTGCGTTCGTCTTTTTAAGCTTTTCCACAATTGTGAGCAGATTCTTTTCGTAAACATCGGGTGGGGCATGACGGGTGCCTTCCGGAGGCAACTTGGCATCATGCAAGCCAAAATTGAAATGAATCACTTGCCATGAACCTGAGCCAATCCATTTGTCCAAATTTGCCAAACCAAAACTGGTGGAACTGCCATTGCCCGGAATCCGAAGGACATTTGCCTTACCCTTGAGCGATTCCGCAACAAATGGGGTATATCCCATGGAAATAGAATCACCAATAATCAGAACTCTTGGCAGGCCTGGTTCATCCTTCGTGACAGGTGTTCCTGCTTCTGGCTGTTGCAAAAACAGGAACACCATTGGTAAAAGCAGGGTCGACATTTATTCGGCGCCCTTGGGGGTTGCTTCTGCTAACGCCATCACTGCGAACGCGGTTCCAACATTGGTTAGGTAATGTTTGTTATCCTTATTCAAAGAGCGGGTGAACCATCGGCCACTTTCCTTTTGATTCGATTTAATCCATTGAATTCCCTTGGATACCGCTTCGTGATTATGGGGAATCCCGGATTTAAGCAGAATATAGGTGGCGAAACCTGTTCCATAGCCATCGGCATTCTTCAGGTCCTGCTCTTTTTTATCTGCACGCTGGTAATCCCCCAGAGTGGCACTGGACCAACCACCATCGGGAAGTTGTTTTGAAAGCAATTGCTTGATGATGCCGGCCTTTTCCTGTTCAGAAATTAGACCTGGAACATAATTATTGGTCCAAAGAAGCATGGCATCGTGGTGAAGATGCTTGGATTTGTTTTTGGAAAGATATTCCCTTGCCTTGGCCACACCTGCCTTGGCCTGGGGGGACTTGGCATATTCACCCGGGGCAACTCCAACAGCCAGTAGTGCCAGAGTAACCCCATAGTGGTCATCTGATTCCATTGGGGGCCACCCGCACTTTAGCCAGCTCCAGCCGCCATCTGGTTTTTGCATGGTCCACATTCTGTCCAGTGCTGTCCTGGTGGTTTCGTGCAGCTTGCCAGTTGTAAGCGAATCGTGGAAAGCAAGTGCTGCCGCGGTTGCAATTACCTCTGCATCCCATCTGGGACCTTTTTCCTTCCATCGAGTGGTTACCAACTCTTCAGCAAAGGAACGGATCTTTTTCTCTGCACCGGTGTCTTTTCCAACCATGGGCCGGGCATACAGATAGGCATAATTGGTATGACATGCAAAGCATTGCTTTTCCTTCTGCCAGTTTAAGGAGGCGTTATCCAAAAATTCCACCGCTTTGGTCATGGAGAAGGCTTTTGCCTTGGCCTCATCCGGTTTGTTGGGTCCCGGGTCAGTTGGCTCCGCGGTAAACCCAACAGAACTTGAAAAAACAAAAGCGAGTGCCAGCAAATATTTTGATCGCATAAGTACTCCAAGATGGTTTTCTAGGTGGGATATTTAATATGTATTAATGGGTGTTTGTTTGGATTGCAAATAAAAAGAAGCCATTCCAACGGTTGGAATGGCTTCTCCGAGGGACACACCAACGAGGTGTTTCAGGAAATTTGCACCTTGATCTGCCTTGGCTTTGCAGCCTCTGCCTTGGGTAGGTGCACAATCAAAACCCCATGCTTGTAGTCGGCGCTAATCTTGGAACAATCCAGGCTTTCATGCATCGAGAACACCCTGTAGAAATCGCCATGGCGGGTTTCATCCAGTAACAATTTGCCCGGGTTGCTTGCCGGGGATGCCTTTCCCATAAGAAAAAGCTCGCTGTTCTCAAAATGAAGGTGGATATTATCTGGCGAAACGCCGGGCATTTCCGCGAACAATGTGATTTCCTGTTCACATTCACGAATATCCACTTTTGGGGTAAGGTACTTTGAGCCACGAGTAGGCTCAGGCCTGGATACCACATGACTGGTTTGGTTCTTAATTTCATTACTCATGTTTAATGCTCCTTTTAGGTTTGGTGGGAATGATTAGTTCTGGGTGTGAATCGGAATCTTACGGCCGACCACAGACTCATGCTTTGGAAGAACAAGTTTAAGGATGCCATTCTCGAGCTTAGCCTGAACTTTTTCGGAGTCGATAGGGAAAGCAAACTGAAGAGTTCGCGAGAATTTTCCAAGGTCTCTTTCCTTGCGATGCCAGGTTTCCTTGGCTTCGGTTTTTACGTCCTTATGTTCACCCTTGATGGTGAGCTGGTTGGCATCGTGAACGGTGATTTCGATTTCTTCCAGATTGTAGCCTGGAACTACAGCCTCCAGCACCAGTGCGCTGCCATCTTCAAACACTTTCAAGGTTGGGCCACTGCTGGAAAGGGATGCCAGGCCGAATGCCTGATTCAATTCTTGCTGTAATCGGGCAAAGTTTGCCCAGGGATCACACTGACTTAATCGATTCATAGACATGGTATCAAACCTCCATATGCTGATGGGGCGTACTTTCCACGGAGACCCTTTCGAGACCAATTTTCGAAAGAAGCCGGAATGATGCCAGCCATCTTAAAAAGCGTGATTCGTTACACGTGAATCAATAAAGCAAGAGGTGTGCCAATTACAAAAGTGGCAGGTTCAAGAAATGCAAAAAAGCCTAAATGGAAGTGCTAATATGACTAAAAGCAAAACCAGAATGGCAGTCCATGCTGTCATTCTGGCAATTAAAAGATGCGGCTGCCAAAATGGCCCGGACTAGTGCCAATTTGGCATCTTGTAAGTGGTTAAAATTAGTTCGAGGCCTTTTTCTTGCCTTTCTTAAGTTGATCTTGCTGATCTTTATCCCAAATCCAGGGTAAAACTTTTGCTCGCTTGGCCCAGGCTTGCCAATCTTTTCCAAGCTCCAAGACTTTATCTTGATTAGAACTGGCAAGATTGTTTGTTTCAGTCCGATCCAGTTGCATGTTGTAAAGTTCCCAGGGGCCTTTGGGGCTTTTAGCAACCAGTTTCCAATCTCCTTTGCGGATGGCGCGGTTACCTTCGTGTTCCCAATAAAGAGCTTCCCTTTCCAAAGATTGGTTTTTGAAAGCCGGCACCAGCGATTTGCCTTCGGGTGGTATGGTAGGTTGCTGGTTTAGATTAGATGGGAATTTTGTACCACTGATATCCAGGCAGGTTGCCATGATGTCTATCAAGTGACCGGGTTGATGGCATAACCCACCTTTGGTTGGAATGCCTTTTGGCCAATGAGCGACTAAAGGAGTTGATATTCCTCCTTCATGAACCCAGTGTTTGTATTCCCGAAAAGGAGTGTTGGAAACATTGGCCCAATTTTCCCCATAGGCGCAGAAGGTATCAGGCCCGCCGGGCATGATCTTCTTACCCATAAGCACCGGAAAACCATCCCTGGTTGATTTCGGAACCATCATGGGCCAGCGATATTCTGCTGGAACAACGGGCAAACTTGGTGCATTAGCCCTTGCAAGTTCGGGGTGTTCCTTATTGCCGGATCTTCCCATGTTCTCGGCACAGCCGCCGTTGTCCTGCATGTAAAAAATCATTGTGTTATCTGCCAGGCCATTCTTTTCCAAGGTCGAATAAATTTTGCCTATGCCCTGATCCATACGATCCACCATGGCGGCGTAAACCTCCATGCATCTCTCTTCCCAAGCCTTGTCGGTCACTTCATTCCAATTTCCCACGGTAGGATTTGGTTTCCAATCAGCTTTGATCAATCCTAGATGTTTACATTTCTCAATGCGCGCCTTGCGGATGACATCGTAACCCTGAGAGTACTTGCCCTTGTATTTCGCGATATCTTCTTCCAGGGCATGCATGGGCCAATGTGCCGCGGTGTATGCAACATACATGAAAAATGGTTTTTCCGAATGACTGCTTGCATGATCCTGAACGAATTTGCTTGCGTGGTCGCTGATGGCGTCGGTGTAATAAAACCTCTTTGGCTTGTATTCGTAATCTGCGTAAGCAGAAAGGGGGGTGTTATCGCGTGTAAGGGTGTAGGGGTCGTAAAAGCTGCCACCCCCTTGAATGGTGCCGTAGAAACGATCAAACCCGCGTTGTAATGGCCAATTGTGTTTGGGGCCATTTTCAGCACTGTATCTGGTTACATGCCATTTGCCCACCGCGTAGCTTCTGTAACCGGAAACTTTCAGCGCTTCGGCAATGGTAGGAGTGTTTTGGTTCAAATCTCCCTTGTAACCTGCGAAGGGAGTTTCATAAACCATGTGCCCAACGCCTGCTTGATGTGGGTACAAACCGGTTAGCAGGCTGGCCCGGGTGGGGCAGCACCTTGCCGTGTTGTAAAACTGCGTGAACCGAATGCCGTTGGTTGCAAGCTTATCTAGATTGGGAGTTTGAATTTCACCCCCAAAACAGCCGAGGTCGGAAAAGCCCATGTCATCGGAAAGGATGACAATAATGTTTGGCTTCTTTTCGACTTGCTGGGAAATGGTGAAAAAGCATGAAAAAATCAGTGCGCTAAACATGAGAACCTACTTGTTAATGCCATGGGTGATGGTGATGGATTCTATAAAGCCTTGAAAATTGCCTCCGCCACGATTTTCCAGCACCGGGCTTCCGGTATCCGACCCCACTTGGAGAATATCCTTGGGGTCGCTTTCAATAAACTGCCCAGCCATTGAGGTGCGAATGGTTTTGCCATCTATTTTTATGTAAGCTTCGGTTTTTTCGGTGATGCCTGCTTCAAGGTCCAACCAGCGGTCTGAGATTTGTTCATCTGCTTTAAGGATAAAGCTTTTGCTGCCCAAATGTAGCGCAAAGGCAGGTTTACCTTCTGAAATATAAAGACAATAACCAAGGGATGCCCCACCCCGGGCAATAATGGTGCCTTGATTTGAGATGGCACGCATTTTGACATGTATTTGGAAAGGATTTCTCGAAGGGTCAAGCGAAGGGGATTTAGAAATATCGATCCGTGCTTTGCCATCAAAATAAAAGGCTTTGGAATTGCCATTACCATCTTTCAAAGCCACGCCTACCGCCTTGCCATGGTTTCCATACTTGGAGGAATCTGTGATTTTCCCATCTTTGAAAGATTCGGCTCGAAAGTGTAACACTTCCCCGGTAATGCCCTTTTTGTTTTCGACCGATTTACCAGCTTGTTGGGGTAACTTGTAATCGAGTTCTTTTACCAAACGGGTGTGTTCATTTTCCAACTGTTTTCGCAATGCGGAGAACTCGGGATTCTGGATCAGATTTTTAGTTTCATGTTGGTCGTTGGAAAGGTCATATACTTCGTTCCAAGAGGGGTTCTCCGGGTATTGGATGAATTTCGCAGTCTTTGTTCTTACTGCCGTAAGGGTTGGCGTGAAGAAAGGGTTTTCATGAAAGTATTCATAAAAGAAAGATTCCCGCAGAGTTGTTTCTTTTCCCTCGAGTAGATTTTTCCAGCTTTTGCCTTGCATGGTTTGGGGAATCGGCAGGCCTGCCAGATCAAGAATGGTTGGCGCCAAATCAATGTTCAATGCCAATTCATCGGAGGTAAAAGGTTTGTGGATTCGTTTGGGAAAACGAACAAGCATTGGAATGCGAATGCTTTCCTCATAAGCGGATCGTTTATCCCCAAGCCCATGTTCACCGTGATAGTAGCCATTATCGCTGGAATAAATGACCACGGTGTTTTCGGTCAGGCCAAGGTCATCCAAGGTTTTAAGAACCCTGCTAACATTGTCATCCACACCTGCAATGGCGGCAAAATATCCAGTGTTTACGGGTACTTCTGCTCCGGTTACCAGATTGGGATTTCGGTTGGGGGCAAAAGGTGGCCTTACATCAAAATTAGGCGTCCTTCGTGCCAATTTACCTTCGAATGATTTTTTGTGCCGCTCGGGTGGTGTGAAAGGCCCGTGAGGGGCCTTGAAACCCAGAGTTAGTGCAAATGGTTTTTTGGCATTTTGCTCTAGGAACTGGATTGCAAAATCAGTGGAAACATCATCAATCCAACCTTTGGTTTGTTGAGCGACCCCATTCACTTCCACCGGGCAATCGAAATACTTTCCCTGACCTATAAAACTTGCCGAATAACCAAAAGTGGGTCTCTTGCCAGACTGGCTACCCATGTGAAACTTTCCGATATATCCTGTCGAGTACCCTGCCTGGCCAAGAATGGAAGCGTAGGTTGTTGCCTCGGCGGGAAATGGCGTGCGATTGTTGATGATTCCATTTCTATGGCTGTATTGTCCGGTAAGGAAACAAGCCCTGCTTGGGGAACAAAGGGCATTTACCACAAAAGCGTTTCTAAAACGTACACCTTCGTTGGCAATACGATCCATCCCCGGAGTTTGAAACCAGGGGAACCTTCCTTTGGCCCCTTGTTCCTTTTGCACAACGCTTAAAGCGTCGTATCGTTGGTCATCGCTGAACATAAAAACAAAATTTGGTGGCGTGGCTTGGGCTGGCGTATGTATGAACAGGGCTAAAAGAATTAAATAATTCATGGGTTATTCCCTTGGGTACTTTCAACGATCAATTCATTCTAAACCCAATCGACTGGGAAATTAAAGTGTTTTTACAGCGACTTGTTTTGGCATGATGTTTTCTGTTATCCATGGCCCAAATTGCCTGTTAACTTATCAGTACTACAGATTTTTATTATTTAAAGGAAACATGCGATGGCAAAGGTTTTAATGCCCATTGGTGATGGCACAGAGGTTTTGGATACTTACTATCCAATTTTTCGGCTGGCAGAGGATGATTTCGAGGTGATTGTTGCCGGCCCGGAAGCCCGGGTTTACCACGGGGTTATGCATGAAATTCCCCCAGATGTGGTTATCCCCTGGGATATTACCCGGGAACAACCTGCCTATCATGTGAAGGCTACCGTTGCTTTCCGAGATGTGAAGGTAGAGGAGTATGCGGGATTGTTTCTTTCTGGCGGCAGGGCCCCCGAATACCTTCGCTATGATGAAAATCTTTTAAAGATTACCAGGCACTTTTTTGAAAAGAACAAACCTGTGGCGATGGTTTGCCATGGTGTGGAAATCGCGGCTGCCGCTGGTTGCCTTAAGGGGCGTAAATGCACCACGGTAGCGAAATGCGCGCTGGACATAACTTCTTTTGGTGGAACCTATGAAAACAACCGGTGTGTGATCGATGGAAACCTGATTTCCGGTAGAACCTGGCACGATAACCCCTATTTCATGAAACCTTTTGTGGAAATGCTGATAAAGGCTCGTGGCAAATAACCGGGTAATTCTCATGCTTGGTCGAAGAAACTTTTTGGCAATTTGTGGGTTTCAGGCAACCCAGTTAGCTTGTGGAAATGCTCTTGCTGAAAAAAGGGCCTTCACATTTGGCTATAGCACTTACGCCATGAAAAACTTTGATCCCACGGATGCCATTCGTGAAATTAGGGGTGTCGGTTTTGAATCCCTTGAGCTTTGTCTTTTGCCAGGCTGGCCCACCGAACCCACCAAATTGGATGACAATTCAAGAAAAAAGATTAGGGAGGAAATCCTAAAATCAAAACTTAAGCTTACAGCTCTTATGGAGCATTTGGTTCCAACCACAGATTCCAAACAGGCCAAAGCTCTTGAAAAAAGAGTTCAACTGGCTTGCAAGCTCGCCGTTGAATTGAACCCGCAAAAACCTCCATTATTGCAAACTGTTCTGGGAGGAGGAGATTTTGATAAGCTGAGGCCATTGAACGAAGCCACCTTGAAAGTTTGGGCGGATATTGCAGGGGCGCATAAGGTGGTGTTAGCCATTAAACCGCACAGGTTTGGTGCCATGACCTTGCCAAGCCAGGCTGTTACACTGATCGAAAATATTAAATCACCCTGGTTAAAGATCGTTTATGATCCAAGCCATCTCATGTTCCGGGGGATTGATATTTACGAAGAGTTAAAAAAGGCTCAGCCTTATCTTGCTCATGTTGCCATCAAGGATGCATTTGAAAAGGATGGCAAGGTGCAGTTTGATTACCCCGGTGCCACCGGCAAGATGGACTATAAATCACTTTTTGAAAAACTAAACGAAATGGGTTTCCATGGAGATGTTAACTGCGAAATCAGCTCCATGATTTCCTCAAAACCAGATTACGATGCCCTGAAAGTCATGAAGTCATCTTATGACCACCTTGCCAGGCTTTCAGGCTAGTTGTTCCTGTCCAATGTTAGCCGGAAGGGTGCTTTTATGGAATTTCAAAAGGTGGCTGAAGATGTGTTTCTTTTTCAGGATACCTGCAATGTTTATGTGATTCGTAACAAGGATAAGGCGATTCTTATTGATTGCGGCACAGGCAAGGTTGCTGAATACCTGAATACCATTGGCGTAAAAACAGTGGAATGGGTTTTGTTCACTCATCATCACCGTGAACAATGCCAGGGGCATGAAAAACTGGGTCGATTGGGTGCCAAGTTTGCCGGTCCGGAAAGCGAAAGACCTCTATTTGAAAAACCTGTTTCCTTTAGGAAGATGGCACCTACACTAAGTGATGCCTTCACCGTGCATGGTGCCAGTTATGTGCGTCCGCCAGTGCGACCATTGAAGCTGGACCGTGGCTTTCAGAAGATGGATGACTTTGAGTGGTCGGGTATTGAGTTTTGGTGTGTGGAAACATCTGGTGATAGTCCTGGTTCGATGTCTTATCTGTTTAGAAAGAACGGAAACTGGCTTGCCTTTACCGGTGATGTCATGTTGCAGGGCGGAAAGATGCACCATTGGTTTGATTGCGAATGGGATTATGGTTTTGGCAAGGGCATATACGCACTCCACAATAGTCTTGGTCAGTTGGAGGGCTATCCAATTGCCTCCATGTTCCCATCGCATGGAACTGTCATTCAGAATCCAGCCAGGCAATTAGCCGCTTTCAGGGAGGATTTGAGGAAATTCACGGGTCACTACCTTCGTGGTTGGGAAGTAAGTACCTTCGCGGGTGCTGACCAGGACAGGGTTAGTCGACCCACTTCTGTGCCACATGTCTGGCAGGTTTCGAAGCATATCTACAAGTTTCGGGGACCAGAATTCTGGCCAAATTTCCACATAATCATTGCGGATGATGGCCATGCCCTTGTGGTGGATTGTGGTCTTTTTCAGAGGGCATTCTTAGACAAAGCCTTTGATGGCATGAAAGCCAGGCTCGGCTTGAAGCAGATTGACGCCCTTGTGGTTACCCACATGCATGGCGACCATTGCCTGGAAGCACTTTATCTTCGCGAAAAATATGGTGCAAAGCTTTGGACAATGGATCGGGTGGCACCTCCGGTTTCGCGACCACTTCATTTTGATTACTGTGCCCAGGTGAACACCTATGGCAAGGGGATTGATTCCATACTTTTTGATAAACTTTTCCAAGATGGAGAAAAAATAGCCTGGCGCGGGTTTGAGTTTCAGGTGGATTGGATGCCAGGGCAGACTGAGTTTGCTTTATGCCTGCATGGAGTGGTCGATGGCAAAAAAGTCGCATTTACGGGCGACAATCTTTTTGGATCCTCTAAATATTCGAATCAGGCTGGGCATGAGGCCGTGGTCTCGCGAAATAGTTGTATCCTGGAGGAAAGTTATATCTATGCGGGCGAGTATCTTGCCCGGCTTAAGCCTGATTTAATACTGGGTGGTCATTCCTGGGTGATAGAGAACACCGGGCCAATCATCGATAGATACCTGAAAAACGCAGTGAAACTAAGGGATATGTTTCAAAGATTCAGCAAGGATTCCGATTATCGCTGGATGTTTGATCCCTATTGGGTCCGAATTGAGCCTTACCGGATCATCGCTGGCCGTGAGAACATGGCCAATGCACGGTTGCACTTGAGAAACTTTGAAAGAAAACCTGTTTCCTTCAAGGTAACTTTGGATTTGCCAGATGGAATTCAAGCTGAACCATCTGTTATTGAAACCATGGTGGCAGCGGAAATCACAGCTACAGTACCCGTGGTATTCCGCTGGAAATCGGATGTGGCAAAGGGAACTAACTTGATTGGGCTGGATATTACCAAAGATGGAAGGCATTTGGGCCAGTTATTTGATGCAATCGCGCATCAGGGTTGATTCAGGCGCAAGTCGTAGCAGGCCATTTCGTTGTGGTTTCGCAGAAAAGCAAAGCCATTCGCAAGGGTTGGGCAATTCCAAGTCTTATCGCCACCAAGGGCCTTGAATCGGCCAAGCTGTTCAAAAGCTTCGGGGTTTGCTTTTACGATGGCCAAGTCGCCGTTCTCCGCCTGTATGACTATTAAATCATCCTGGCGAAGAATCTGTCCCTGTCCGTATCTTTCACCTTTCCATTTTCTTCTTCCTGTCACGGGATCAAGGCAAACCAAAATGCCCTCATCCAATCCATAAATAAAATTGTTGTGAAGAACAGGGCTGTTAAATCGACTGCGAAGTTGCAGATTGTGCCAAAGTTCCTTGCTTTGGATGGTGCCACCTGTAGTGCTAAGCTGTAATAACCCGCAACCAACACCATAGCTGGATGAGATGAAAACCTTGTCATCGCCGATTGGAATAGGTTGCGCAACGTGAATACCCTGGTTTGTGGTCCATGGATGAGCCCAAAGTTTTTCGCCAGTATCAGGATTAAGTCCCAGAATTTCCACGGCGCTGAAAAGCAGTAGCATTTGCCTTCCAAGCAGGTTGGCAAGCATGGGACTACAATAACCAGTTCGATTGTTGCCGGTCTGCCAGGCAATTTTGCCTGTTTTGCGGTCGAATGCTCGAATCTCCCGGTTCAGATTTTTCCCAGCTTGTTCTCCCGGGTGTACTATGACCAGATCTTTGTATATAAGGGGGGAACCGCTCATACCCCATTGAAGGTTCGCATTATCTTCAAGCAATTCTTTTTCCCAAATTGGTTTGCCCGATGTCGCATCCAAGCACGCAAAGTGGCCTGTGCCACCCAGACAATATAAAAGCCCTTCATGAATGGTGGGTGTTGTCATGGGGCCTTCACCACCCAAGGGATCAAAGTGCCTTGCCTTCCAAGAATATTTCCAGCGTTCTGAACCGCTAGCTTTGTCATAAGCGACAGCAAATTCATCCGGGCCACGCTGTTCCAAGGTGAAAATCAAATTTCCGGCAGTCGCAAAACCAGAGTAGCCGGCACCGGAAGGCTGTGCCCATACTTTTCGTGGCAGGCGTTCTTTCCAATTGGTCCAGAGTTTTGGGCCGGTTGCCACGGCGTCCAGGTTTCTGTTGCGATAATTGGGAAAATCATCCGGGCCAATCGAAATGTCTACCTCCGGTAATTCCTTCACCGATTGCTGGTTACGATGCTCGGCCACTTTTTGTTCCCGCCGTTTTTCCCAGCGCCATACAATCTTTGGTATCACATCTCCGGAATAATCAACCTCATAGACAGTGCCAAACCAAAGCCCAAACACTGCTGCCAGAATTGCCAGACGCATTAACCATCCAATTCTTGAAAGGAAAAGCCACCAGACAAGAATGATCAGTAGGCTAATCATACCCCCGATGAAAACGACTGCAGTGCGAACAAATGGCGCAAAATCCTCATGTAGAAAAATTGCCACTGTGATTGAAATAAAAAATAGAATCATTCCCACCAGGGGAATTCGAAGACGATGCTGCTTGAAGGGGTGAATGCTGGGTTGTTGTTCAATCATTTTTTCGCCTGATTCTCTAGAAGCTTCTGGAATAATTCCAATTGATTGGCTTTTTCATGATCTGTTTTCTTCAATTCAGGCATTTTGGTCAATAAAGGTTTAGCCAGATCTTTCAGTAAAGTTTGTTGTTCTGCGGAAAATCTATCCCATTGGTAAGAGCTAAATGTTGGAAATGGGAAGGGAATCTTGGTCTTGTGTTCGTCCGATGGAATTTGAAGTTCACGAAAGCATCTCATCCATTCAAAAAATTGAAGCAAATCCTTTTGCAATTGGTGGATATAAAGACGCATTTCCAAAACCACAGATAAATGAGATTGCGATAAGAAAGTATCCGCATCGCACCAAGGTTCCTTAATAATCTTCTGTTGGGCTTCCATCCAAGGTTCCAAAAATATTTCCTTTGCGGGTTGAAGGCCATCTAATTTGTAAATCTTCAGCAGTTGGTTTCTTCTGCTTTCATAGTCAGCGCGAAATTGTTGAAACGCAGACTGGTACGCTTCCGCAACCTTCAGCCGGTTTTGCCAATAAAGGTAAGCGCTGGTTTTGTGCCAGGGTTCAGGGAACCTAGTTGCAAAGTTCTGTAAAGATTTTACAAATACTTCCAATTCCCCGATTTGCTTGAAAGATTGATGCGCAGGTTGCGAGGTAAGTTCGTTAAACAACTGGATGTATCTTTCGCATTCCTTTTTTCTGGATGCCAAAACATAACTTAAATCAGCAGGCAAAAGAGTCCGTTCCACTGCGTTAGCTAAATTTTCCAGCTTTGCCTTTCGGGCCATTAAATCGTCCAAAGATCCACTAAGTCGAACCTCAATTCGAGGATCATCCTGTTCCAGGAATTTTGCGACCCTTAATTCAAGCGAACCCCAAGGCAGCCATAATCCAGCACCTTTAAGGACAAGGTAGAATAAAACAACCAAAGCAAACAGGGTTCCCCATATCAGCCAACGATGGGTCGTTTCCTTTTTTAGGTTGTAGTTTTGAACCAACTTAGCAACTTGTGTTTTGTCAGCCGCAGGGGCAAGTTCAACCCATGAATTTTTGACCATGCCTGAATCTTGTTCACGGGTTCCGCTATACACAAAGACAGGGAAGCCCATTGGCTGGAAGGATTGCCCCAGATTTTCATCAAGCAATTTTAGGTCTTCAAAGTTTGGATAATGACCAATCAACAATCCATGGACATCCTCACGAAACAAGCCGGATATTGATTCCTTTGAAAATTCTCTGATTTGCCTGCAATCTATAAATGGGTTTAATTCGATAAAGAGTTGTGTTTCACCAATGATGTAAATTTTACTGGCCATGGATTACTCAGACTCTAATGGCAAAAAGTCGATGGCGATATTTTTGGCCTCGGCCCAATCCGTAATTCGTTGCACCCGGGGGGTATCTTTGTCGGGGTCTTGCTTTCCCAGAATGATTTGAATTTTCCTGATTTTTGAAGGAGGCTTTTGGCGGGCTTCCAGTTCTTTCAACAAATCTTCCAGAGAGATTAGGTTCTGTGGTGATTCCATAAGTATGTAATGGCTTTTTGCTTCGGTTTGCCCCTTAGAAATCTCCCTGGCCTT
>JBEGQX010000036.1:0-21230 GCA_041180805.1 Planctomycetota bacterium | reverse complement strand
CCACAAACACGACATAAGCCACTGGCGAAAGAAAATATGCGGTAAACTCACGCCTTAACAGAGTGCGAGCCTGAAATAATCCCCTGCCCACTCGAAGGCAGATGAAAAATGCCAAAACGGCCGCCATTCCCAGCAAGGTCATGGGCAGCCATTGCGTTTGAAACGCTTCCTGGGGTGTGAATGAACTTTGTTCCATGATTTTGAACTCCGATGAATCCTAAGCCACCGTGGATGCTTCGTCGCGCTCCACCAGACGGATGAACATTTCCTCAAGCGTTTGATCCCTGGAACGAAGATCCTCGATGGGCCCGGAAAGAGCCACCCTGCCACGATTGATAATGATGGCCTGGTCACATGTCATCTCCACCTCGCTGAGGATATGGGTGGAAAGAAGAATGGTGTGGCGATCACCCAGGTCACGGATCAGCTTTCTGGTCTCGCGAATCTGGGTTGGGTCCAGCCCCGCAGTTGGTTCGTCAAGGATAAGGACGGGTGGATCCGCCAGCAGGGAATCCGCCAAACCCACACGCTGCCTGTACCCCTTGGAAAGTGTGCCTATGATCTGGCTTTTGACACCTCCCAGCCAGCATCGTTCCATGCACTCGTCCACTCTTTTGGCACGGGATGAGCCATGAAGTCCCTTGATGCCCGCGCGAAAAGTAAGGTATTCCACAACCCGCATTTCAGGATAAAGAGGACAACTTTCGGGCATGTAGCCGATGCGCCTGCGAACCTCAACCGGGTTCCAGAAGACATCAATTCCATCGATGGATGCATAGCCGGATGTGGCGGTAAGATAACCGGCAAGAATACGCATGGTGGTGGATTTGCCAGCGCCATTGGGGCCTAGAAAACCCACGACCTGCCCCTTGGGCACATCAAAGGAAATATCTCGGACCGCCTGAAAGTCGCCGTAAAACTTGCAGAGATTCTTCACATGAATCACAGTGCTGGCTCCTTGATCAATACTTGTGGTTTCGTGCGATTGGACTTTAGAAGATCCCTAAGCGCGGAAAGTGACTTGGACAGGTGAAGGATATCAGTCATGGAAAGCTGGTTCATTCCAAAACGAACCTCATACAAGGTACTAGCTATCTGCTGGGGTAGTTGAACCATTTCCGAAGACAACCCCAACTCAGCAAGCTTTACACTGATTATTTTTGCGAATTCCAAAGGCGTCTGGCCATGATCATAGGAAAGCCCCAACTGGGTGTCCGCCAACTGGACAAGCGAGCGGAACAGTTTTTGAACAGGTTTCAGTTTTACACCGCTGAACCCGGTGAACGAGTTCAGCATGCGGGGTAGACTTATCACAAGGCCCACCCCGGCAAGCAGGGTGATTCCGATTCCCAACAATATTTTGGGCAGGGAGGCCACCACTTTTTGCACTGTCACATTTCCAAAGTCGGGGAGAATGCGCTGCCAGAATTCCGCCTGTTGTTCGGAATTGTAATCCATGATCATGTCACGCCAGAAATTGCGGATGCGATCCAACCCCTCGAAAAAGTAACGAACCAACGAAAACGACGCGGATTCATCCACGTCCACATCCGGCGTGGGATCCAATGTCAGCCAGTCGAACATGGGCCTGCCTGTCAGCACATCCTGCCTGATGCCGCCTTTCTCGTTTAATTGGGGTACCAGTACCTCGACCCAACTGTGTGCCTGACTGTTGCGAACAAGATAGGTTCCATCTTCCTGGCTTTCACAACCCCGAAAACCCTTGATAACACGGGAAGGAATGCCCAGGGATCGAAGCATAAGCACCAGGCCAGAAGCATAACGCTCGCAGTGACCTTTCCTCACATTCAGAAGAAAATCCACTACCGGATCTAGGTTTGGATTCTCCCTGCGAATTTCCAGCGTGTAGGTAAAATCACCACCGCGGGCCAGGTAACTGCTGAGCGCCCTGGCGATCGGTTCCCTGTAGGCACTTTCAATGGCGGGTCGGGTCGGTTCCTTCTGGGCAACAAGGGGTATGGGTATGCCATCCAATCCATAACGCGATTTCTCCCTCATGTCGATTAGCAGGCTGATGGTCCATTCCTCCAGGGTGGGGATTCTGGGAGATATCAAATCCCCCAGATATTCCGATTCCAAGATGGCTGGCACACGATCTGGTGCGACCTTTCCGGGAATCACCTGGGTATATGCGACCTGCTGGCGAATTCGGGTGGAAGCGACCGTAAACTGCACTGAACTACCCTGCTCCACAAAATAGCTTTGATCCTGATACGGGGGATCCATCATTACGGGAAGCCGGTTGAATGGGAGAGGGTTCAGGCGAACGGGATCAGCCAGGAACATACCACCGGCTTTCCTGGGAATCATCTGGAAGTGTAGAAGGTGCTGGTCTGTTCCAAAAAAAGGCAACTTGGTCTGAGCGGGATTTGTGGTTACAGAACGCTTGACCCTGCGATTCCAGATACCACCTTCGTAATGCTCTAAAATGGCACCCCGAAAACGCTGATCGTTTGCCAGGGAAAGATATGGCTTCCCATCGTTATCAGTCGCACTAAGCGTGAAGGCAACATCCGAATTAACTTCTATTTCACCTGTCTTGTTAAGGTTCATCTGCTCTGCAAAGCCGGTGCTGCCCATACCAGCACCACCACCCCTTGCCTGACCAAAACGCAAAATTGGATTCCACGAATTGGTATCGGATCGGGGTGTCACAAGAAAGAGCACCACGCTAAGGCTTACCAGCACCAGCGACCATCCAACACTGGTCATTGCCCCGGGAGGCACCCCGTATTTGCCAGAAGGAAGCACATGCACCAATGCTTCTTCTCCCCGTGAGGACTGGAACCTTCTTAGCAACCAGATAAGAACCACCAAATAAGGGAAGAACAACATGGCAAAATAACTGCCCGAGGTAAGAACACAACCCAAACTAACTTGCAGAACACCCATGCCCTGAAGAATCCAGAAATCCCTGCCTCCCTTTGGCCCAAAAAGCCTCAGCATGACCAGAAAGGCAAGAATGGGACCCACAAGAGGAACCACCGCGGTGGGCATGGGCAATGGCGTGTTGGCCTGATTAATCTTAAAAACCACCCATCCCGTCCCCAACACCGCAATGGTCAGACCGATGATGTTTGTCATCCAGGGCTTCAGGGTTCTTTCCCCGGACCCCGAGTAAGAAACCCAGAATAACGCATAGAAAAAAGGCAGCATAACCATGAAGCCTGGCACAAACTGGTTTTCAGACTCGATCAGGCATGTGGTGGAAAGTGCAAGTGCCAGATGCGAAAGGAAATTAAGCTGCGGATCCGCCTTGTAGATATTACCTTCCTGCGAGTTAAAGGCCATTTCGCACCTCCCCCGCTTTCAGAGGAGGTTCATAAAACCCCCGTTCCCTGGCAATGCGGGAATTCAGCACTGGCAACGATTGCGAAGCACCCAAACTAAGGATCGAGGATTTTTCTGTTCTTTCCAATAACACCCTGGAAGCGGGCAATTTCATCTCCTTCAACATGGAAGATAGCCTGCCCGTGGCGCTTTGATAATCCTGCTTGCTGGTGAATCCATGAATCGGCGCCAGGGCTTCGAGTATCTTCAATCCCAGCTTGGGGTTTGCAAGATCCTCCAGAATGACAGGCTCTTGCGCGACAAGAGCAAACACCAATCTTTTACCCCGAACCTTGCAGGCATCGTAAATCAATGTGGCGGCAAAGCAGACCAGATCTTCCAAGCAAGATCCCTGCCCAACTCCCGGATCCACGATCACAAGCAAATCATCGCCGGGGTTATCCTCATATTCGCGCACCATCAGTTCGCCCCTGCGTGCGGAAGTGCGCCAGTGAATGTTTCTGGGGCTGTCGCCCGCACGAAAGTTTCTAAGCCCGTGAAATTCCTCCTGGGCGGCAGGATGGTAGCGGCCCACCTTGCCGGAATCATCGAGCGATGAATAAGGAGAAAGAAACCTTTCCAGGGCACTCTGCCTGGAATTTCCAAGCTTGGGCAGCACCAGCACCCTGTCTGATTCATCTTGTGGAAGGCGCACTTGCACCAAACCGAATGGATAGCTGCCACATCGCTCGAGGGGGGGCATTTTTAACCAACCGCGTGCTTCCGGAAGAAATCTTCCCTGAATTCGAAAATTTCCGCCAGCCTTCAGAGATGGCACCCCCCAACTTACGGACTCTTTTCCAAAATTATCTATCAGGTGCCAGGTTGGCACTGTTGTCAGCCCCTGGTTTTGAACCTCGATCAGAAAGAAACCTGGAACACCCTCGAAGACCGGGTCTGGAAAAAATCGTCTCACTTGAACCTGCTTTAATCTTCTGTCAGCCATCAGGGCATTCAGAAACAATGCGAACAGGAAAAAGTATCCCATTAATGCCAGCAGATTGATGCTTTTATAGACACCGATAAATAGCAGGATGGCGGCAAGGAGGCTGAACAGTCTTCCCAAGGGAAGAAACGCCTTCTTACGCCGGCGGTTCTTCCCATTGCCTGCAAGTGCCTGATCGGGTTGGATCAATTCGTTTGCCATGACTTTACTGCGGAACGGCAATGCGTTCGAGAATGTCACCCAAAATTTGTTCGGAGATTCGAATGGCCCCGCTTCCGCCCGCCGCCCTTGGAAGCACCCGGTGTGCCAGCACAGGTCGGGCAAGATACTTAATATCATCCGGAATCACATAACTACGACCGCGCAGTAACGCAAGGGCCTGACTTGCACGATACAAACCCAATGCGGACCGGGTACTTGCACCAAGCAATAAGTCGGGATGATTTCTTGTGCCCTCAATCAGATCAAGAAGGTAGTCGGTTATCGATTCCTCGATGGGAATTGCGGTAACAACCGCTTGCGCCGCGATGATTTCCGCACTTGTGATCACAGATTGTAATTTGTCAACCGGTTCGCCCTCGCGATGGCCCAGGAGAATCTTTTTTTCATTGGCCCGGTCTGGGTATCCCATGGGCAGCCTGATGATGAAACGATCCAACTGGCTTTCAGGAAGGGGATAGGTTCCCTCGAATTCCCTTGGGTTCTGGGTTGCGATAACAAAGAACGGTGATTCCAGCTTGCGGGTTTGCCCATCCACGCTGACCTGCCTGTCACTCATCGCCTCCAACAAGGCGGATTGCGTACGTGGGCTGGCACGATTGATTTCATCGGCAAGAACTATCTGGGCGAATATGGGGCCGCTTTGAAAACTGAATGTTCCTGTATTTTGTTGATAGACACTTGTACCCAGCAGGTCGCTTGGAAGCAGGTCAGGGGTAAACTGAATCCGATGGAAAGTGCATGCCATGCTTTTGGCCAGGGCACGCGCAAGAAGGGTTTTGCCAATACCGGGAACATCTTCCACCAAAAGGTGGCCATCCGAAAGCAAGGCCACCAATGCCAGTTCCACTGCCTCGGTTTTACCCAACAGGGCTGATGAAACACTGTTGGCAACCTTGCGAATGGCTTCTGTTGCCTGGGTCTGATTAAAGCTGGTTGATATCAAATGATTATTTACCACTGGCGCGTTCATGCTTTCATCCGTGACGGAATCAGGGAGGGGTATAGATCTCCTCCACAGCAATCATTTTAGCCTGCCAGAACCAAAGAGATAGAGAATTTCAGGGACCTTCGAAAGAAATCAGCGACTGGCATAATAATAGACTTGAGGACCTTCCAGGAGAGCAAATTCCGGCCTTGGCAGCGCGGTGAGGTCCGAAGCACTTTCAAGCCTTATCATGCGGCCGCGAAGCAACTTCCTTAGACCTTCATGGAAATCGACAAGATTGATTTCCGGGTGGGCATCCCTTACCAGTTCAAAAAGCTCGGGAAGCGGGGTCTGGGCTTTTTCACCCTCCACCCTGCGCCACTGGAGATAACGCACCACCTCAATGGACCATGGCACTTGCTGCTGCAATTCCAGACTGACCAGGGGAACTGCCTGCTCCATGCGAACTATCGCATCCTCGATCCTTCGTTCCAGTGCTTCCAGCTTGGCAGACCAAGCATGGGCAAATTCCAAAACCGCGCCGGAAAGATCGCCAAGTTTTTGCTGCAACCCGCTAACTCCACCCGCGCATTCTCCCTTTTCGCGGCGAAGCTCGCTCAAGGCCTCATCCAAGGCTCTTGCGGGGGACTCCCTTTCATGCAGAAAACGGATTCCCTTGGCGCTTACCCTTACAAATTCGCAAAGTTTTTTACCCTCCCCTTCCTGCCGGGTGGGCACCAAAAACTCTCGATCCAGCGCAAAATTCGCCGCCTCGGCAGAAGGCCCCGTGCGGCTGGCAAACAAGCCATCCTGCTTTCCCATTTTAAAAAGGAGATGCTCTCCGCCAGCGGCCATGGCCTTGCGAATCGCGCCTAGAATTAGCTCTGTATCCCTCTGCATGAATGTTTCCCTTGACCAAACCAGCCATTCCCAAGGCCAAAACGTGCCCGGAATATTAAACTAATCCTAACTTTATCCCGGGGGAACTGTCCATGTCACAGAAAGAAGCTGGCAAAAGAATCCTTAGCGGAGTGCAACCTTCGGGCAAATTGCACCTCGGAAATTATTTTGGCGCCGTCAAGCAGCATATTGAGCTTCAAAATAGTGGCGAGTGTTTTTACTTCATTGCCGATTACCATTCGCTGACGACCGTGCATGACGCCAAAACCCTGAGCCAGAACACACTGGATGTGGCATTAGACTACCTGGCACTGGGATTAGATCCCGCCAAGGCTGTGTTTTTCAGGCAATCTGATGTTCCAGAGGTAAACGAACTAGCATGGATTCTGTCCACAGTCACCAACATGGGACTTTTAGAGCGCGCCGTCTCCTACAAGGAAAAGGTGGACAAGGGAATCGATGCCAGTGTGGGATTGTTTTATTATCCGATCCTGATGGCAGCGGACATTCTCATGTACCGATCCTCCCTGGTACCTGTTGGCAAGGATCAAGTGCAGCACATTGAAATGACCCAGGACATTGCCGGAAAGTTCAATCGTTGTTTTGGGGAGATCTTCCCCATACCTGGATTCCGACTGGACAAGGAATCAAAGGTACCCGGGGTGGATGGCCAGAAGATGAGTAAATCTTACGGGAACACGATAGAAATTTTTGCCGAGGGCAAACCGCTGGAAAAGCGCATCATGGGAATCGTCACCGACAGCACTCCCGTGGAATCTCCCAAGGATCCGACCAGGTGCAATGTTTTCGCGCTATACAGCCTGTTCGCAAGCGAGGCGGAAAAAACCGCGCTGGAACAAAAGTACCGTTCGGGTGGCATGGGATACGGAGAGGCCAAGAAGGCACTATTGGCAAAAGTGAATGAACATTTCAGCGCCGCAAGGGAGAAGCGCAAGGAGCTTGCCTCGCGACCCGGGGAGGTCGAGGATATTTTGAAGGCGGGCGCAAGACGGGCGCGGGAAGAAGCCAGGGCCACCATTCGCCTGGTGCGCAGGGCGGTCGGAATGAAAGATGAACCAACTCTCTAATGTGCCGCTTAAATTATTTTGAAAATTTTTCCAGCTTCCGCTTGCAATCTAGATCGAGGGGCATTATTTAAGTTCCATGAAATGCATGATCACTCTATATGGAGTGTGAAGCATGGTCTGAAATATGAGGCTGAAGCTCTTCTCCAAAGCCATCGTTTTTCAGCAAAAGAACTTTAAAAGATGATCTTCAAAAAAGGTTCATCTTAAAGACCTGTCAAAGAATGCTTCAGGATTGAGGCCGCTAATTTACAGGTCAGCCAGCGAATTTCATTCGTCTTGGCAAGGAAGCTACTCAGGGGCAGGATGCCCTACTTTTTTTAATTATTTGTCTTTAGCCTGGCTTGGGCAGAATTCCAATCACCGACCTCAGCCACCATTTCGCGGCTTACCCGGTCACGCCAGACTCGCAGCCTGATTTTTTTACCCGGTTCCAAACCGCTCACCATGTTAATGAAGTGATTCTCATTCCGAATTACCGTGGAATCAATCTGCAGAACCACATCACCACTTTTCAGGCCGGCCGCACTTGCGGGAGTTTCCGGATAAATCGTTTCCACCAATGCGCCCTGCAATCTTTCCAAGCCCAATTTGATTGCATCGGCTGTTTCAAAAGAGCTGGCAACCTGCAACCCAAGATATCCGCGGGATACAACACCCTTTTCCAGCAAGTTCTTTGCCACCTTGCGAACCATGTTGATGGGAATGCTGAATGCCACACCGCTATTATTGCCAGAATGCGAAGCTATGGCGGTATTTAGTCCAATAACCTCGCCATCAATATTCACAAGCGGACCACCACTGGAACCAGGATTGATTGCGGCATCCGTCTGAAGGAAATCCTTGATCCTGATCGTATTACCCAGGCTGACCTGACCACGTTCCCTGGCGCTTATAATGCCATGAGTGACTGTCTGGTGAAGGCCAAAGGGGCTTCCGAAGGCTAACACCCACTGGCCCACTTTCACCTGATCGCTGTCGCCCATCGGAGCGGCGATCAGATTTTCAGTTTCGTCAAGTTTCAAAAGGCCGATATCCGATTCAGGATCGGCCCAAACCTGTACGGGCCTGACGATCCTGTTGTCATAAAGGCTTACCGTTATTTGTTGGGGCTGGGCCTGGGCAATGACATGATTATTGGTGATGACATAAATTCCCTGCTGACCTGGAAAACGCACCATGACACCGGAGCCGGATTCATCAACAGATTTGCCTTTTTTGCCAGGCTTGGCAGCCTCCACAGCAACCACCGAGGGGGAAATTTTTCCCGCTACCGCCTGAAATCGGTCACCCAGTCGCAAGGAACCGGCTTGATCGCCAGCTTGAAAGCCCGCTCCATCCGCATGAAGGATCGAACTTTGCTGCCAGCGAGCACCAACAATTCCACCCACAAACGCACAACCACCCACTAATACTGCCCAAAGGCTGGATTTCATTGGACCACATGCCTCAAAGAATGGCTGACCGATTTGAGAAGGCCCCAGCCCAGATGGGAGTACTAAAAAGGGATGGGAACCATGACTCACCTGTTGAATTCTACCCCTCATCGGAAAGAAGTTGGCCGATCTGGTCTAAAATTCTTGATTTCCCCGCCTAGCTAACCGTCATAAAGCGAACAAGGCCCGGGTTTAATCCCCGAGCCTTGCGATTTTTATTAATGTTGTGCTAGTTCTCGAAGTCTGCCAGATTTACTGTTTCCATGCTGTCCTCCATGGAAAAGGCCTTGTCTCCGAGTTTATCCCATCCAGCCGATCCACCGTGCACATCCCAGCCGGGGTTATTTTCCATCTCCTTCTGGCATTCAATGCACAGGGTGCTGTATGGTAGCGCGTTCAACCGTGCCACTGGAATCTTCTTGCTGCAGGATTCACAAGTGCCATAGCTTCCTTTTTTCAGCTTCACAATGGCCCTTTCAATTTGGGTCAGTTCGGAAGCTTCAAGCTCGGCCAGTTGGCAATTGATTTCCTCGTTACCGGCATCAAATGCTTCATCACCGCTATCCCTGCCTTCTTGCGAATGCAAGGTGTTTAAATCTCCCAGCAATTTGGCACGCAAGTCGGCCCGGCGTGCCTCCAAAGCCTTGTGCAGCTTTAACAACGCTTCTCTTCGAGCCATGTTCCACCTCATTTGTTAGTGGATTTCCATGCGGAAATCCTGATTACTTTTCAAGTTTTGCTTCCATCCGAAGCTTCATTCACAGCCTGTTCCAAAACTTGTTTCTTCAGCAGAAAACCGACTTGGAAAGACCTGCTCTTGAACCCGGGATGGGATGTCCTGTTCCGTCGAAAGTATATACGACAAATGTAATTCAAAAGTTCATTCCGGCTGAAAAACTTTAGAAAAAAGATGTCAGATTTTCCGATAATTCTCCCAAAGTATCAATTGTGATGGATTTACGACGATTGCGGCCCTGCCGGGCCAAATTTAAATTTAGCCTTTTCCCGATCCCACTAGATTTCAGGTAAATGTCCTTCTTGTGGAAACAGTCATAAAGATGTAGGTTTTAACCTGCTTAATACCGCGGAGGAAGCAGTGAACGCCATTCTGGAACATTTTCGAAACAAGTTGCTTGCTGGTACTTTTGCAATGATCCCCATTGCGCTGGTTATCTACATTGCTTACTGGGTGGAACAAAATACCAAGGCAATTACGGCCCCGCTGGGATTTCACTATCCCGGATTGGGGTTCCTGATCGTCATGACAACGGTTTACTTGCTTGGAGTGGTGGTTACCAGTTTTATAGGGCAATGGTTTCTAGGGATGGCCAACTGGGCCATGGAGAAAGTGCCTGGCTTTAATTTGATCTATCGGGCTTGGAAAGATATTTTGGTGCTGCCCCCGGAAAAAACCGGGATGTTCCACAAAGTGGTTCTGGTTCCCACCGCAGAACAAGGGGCCCAATTGGGTTTCACCAGTTTTGACCCTTTACCAGCCGACCCGGATAGCATTTGCGTGCTTCTTCCCAACATACCAAGCCCTTTTTCCGGCAGGCTGGTAATCGTAAAAAAGTCGGTTTGCGTTCCAGTAAACATGACAGTGGAAGAGGCTTTAAAATACCAGCTTTCCACAGGGAACTACCTTCCAAAGAATCTGGTAGCCCCCAACCCAAATTGATTTTAAGCCGAATCAGGGTGCAGTCAGGGTCGCACTAATTCCGGAAAGTTCGGCCCCTGGTGCCAAATACCACAGCCGTGGAGCCAGAGCCTGGGGCAGTTTGGAAAAGTCCAATCCCTTGGGGGTGGTGCCACCTGATTTCATATCAAGCAATACTTCCGTAAAGCTCTTAGGCTTTTCATAACGAACAACCTTGGTGTCTTCAGGAAGATTGGCAAGCTTTTTTGCTTCAGTAATGGCTTCATCCAAGTTTCCAATCTGGTCCACCAAACCGAATTTCAACGCCTGATCGGCTGTATAAATACCTCCATCCGCCCGGTAGCGCTGGTAAGCAACGGCCTTTCCATTCAAGTTTGGACCGGCTTGAACTGGTTGAATCTCCACCTTTTCCAAAAGTTTTCCCTTCAATGCGGGCCTTCCCTCCTCCACAACCTTTATAAAAAGGTTGTAGGATTGATCCACCATGTCCTGCCAAACCTGTTTTTCTTTCTCCCCCATCAACTTGAAGGGTGAACCACTATCCTTGATTTCTCCCTGTTTGATGGTAATCATTCCAGCACCAAGCTGCTTGCTAAGCCCCTCAACATTTGGAAACGATGCATAAACACCTATGGAGCCAGTCATCGTGGTGCGCTCCGCAAAAATCTTTTCCGATGGCATGGCTATGTAATATCCGCCCGAAGCGGCAAGGCTGCCCATGGAAACAACAAGGTGGGGTACCGCGTGGGTTTTTCGGGCTTCGTTACCTTTCTTCAATTCCAGCAACTTTTGGTGCAGTTCATCGCTGGCGGTAATGCTTCCACCCGGGCTGTTAATTCGAAGAACAACGGCTTTCACTTGTTTATCCTTGGAAGCCTGCTGAATTTGTTTGTGAACATACCCAAGCATACCCTCCATGATCACACCATCCAGATTGACGATGGCAACTTTTTCCTTGCCTGAAGCGTTTCCGGAATGCAAGTTTTCTTGAAGGTTAGCCTGGGAAAAATCAGACCCGGTATTAAATGCCGCAGCTCCAAGGCAGGCAAGGAATGCGAACCCTGCCAGCACAATGTTTAGCAAAAGCGAAAATGCCAACAAACAACCCACCAGAGGCGATCTACCCTGGGGAACGGGGTAGATGGGCGGCATGGATGGAGGCTGCTCTTGATAGCCGTTTGAATTCATGTTTTGTCCTTGTTTTGAAAACGGTTGCTAAAAGGATATTAGGCAAAACCTTGAAATTCGCAAATGAAATACCCGCTGCCAGGCTTGTAAAGCCAGAATTCAGGATTAATTTGGTTCTTAGCCCGAAACGGAAGTTGGGGGATCAAGGCATGATGTTACGATGTGTTCTGGATGGTTTGGAAATGGAAGCATATTGGGAACTGGGGCGTTTATTGCTTTGGGACGGCGATGAAAGCTTTTTTCTGCAAAAGAATGAAGCCGCCTTCTACGAAGTAACCAAAGCCAGCACTTGGGAATGGCATGAAATAATCCGGCAGGATTACCTGAAATTGCGATGGGCTGCCGATTTTGCGTCCTATTCCGGCAACCAAAGCAGCTTGAACTAATGTTGACAGTTGCCAACCCGGGCAAAATCCACTATGAAATAGGATGTAGTTATGTCATTAAGGGGACGTAGCTCAACTGGTTAGAGTACCGGACTGTCGATCCGGATGTTGCGGGTTCGAGTCCCGTCGTCCTCGCTAAGGTTTATCTCAAACCACCCTGCTTTCAGGGTGGTTTATTTTTTTCACTTGCTTCTTCAAATACTTATCCTTTGCCAAACCATCCATAGGACATTATCCTTTAAATTGCTTACCCGGATATTGAGGGAATTATTCTCCCAACGAAGATGTATCGTGGCTTCCTCTCATAAAGAATAAAGAGACCAAAGATGAACCTGTATTTTTGCATGCTGCTTAGTTTCCTTCCCGCCGCGGATCTGAACTGGCCTTCGTATCGTGGTCCGAAGGGTGATGGCCATGCCGAGGCAGCCAATCTGCCGGTAAAGTGGGGCGAATCCGAAAATGTGCGCTGGAAAATTCCTGTTCCTGGCAGGGCTTGGGCCTCACCTGTGGTCTGGGGCAACCAGATATGGCTAAGTAACGCCACCGAGGATGGAAAAAAACTGGGCGCACTTGCGGTGGACAAAGATACCGGCAAGATAATCCATGACATCACGCTTTTTGAAATCGAAAAGCCGATGTTCATCTGGAAAACCAACAGCTACGCATCCTCCACACCGGTTATCGAGGAAGGCAGGATCTACCTTCATTATGGCAGCGCTGGAACCGCCTGCGTGGACACCAAGACCGGCAAAACCATCTGGGCCCGACAAGACCTTCCCTGCAACCACTGGCGTGGGCCGGGTTCCTCCCCGATCCTTTTCAAGGATTTTCTGATCCTTACATTTGACGGCTACGACATGCAGTATGTGACCGCTCTTGACAAGAAAACTGGTAATTCCATTTGGAAGACGAATCGTACCATCGATTACAAAACAGATAATGGCGATCTCAAGAAAGGGTTCTCCACCCCTGCCATCTTCGAGATTAACGGCAAACTCCAGATGATCAGCCCCACGGCCGTTGGAACTGTCGCCTACAACCCGGAAAATGGCCAGGAACTCTGGAAAGTGCATCATGGTGGAATGAATGCGGCTTGCAGACCCCTTCTGGTTCAAGGCAAGGTGCTTGTCACCACGGGCGATGGTGGCTGGAAATTCTTTGCGGTAAGGCCCGATGGCCAGGGCGATGTCAGCAACACCCATGTGGAATGGAAAACCGTCAAAGGTGTTCCCTCGCGCTCCTCGCTTCTTGCCATCAATGATCGGGTTTTTGCAGTTAACGAGGCGGGTATTCTCACCGAGTTTGATCCCAAGAATGGCAACGCCGTGAAACAGGAACGCCTTGGGGGAACATTCTCTGCCTCTCCTATCCTTGCTGATGGAAAAATCTACCTTTTTAATGAACAGGGTGAGAGCTTTGTGGTCGATCCAGTCAAGGACTGGAAGGTGGTTCAAACCAACAAACTGGCAAGTGGTTGCATGGCTTCACCAGCCGCCATCGGCAAGCAGATTATCTTGCGCACCACCACCCATCTCTATTGTCTGGAATCAAAAAACTAGACCTCTAACACCTAATTCAAAACCCAAAGGGCTAACTTCCATGAGAACCACTTTAATTCCTGCAGCTTTTATGGCACTGGTTTTGCACTCAGGCTTTTCCTTTGCACAATCAGAAAAGGTGTTCCGTGCCGGTGCGGCCACCAGCGAAATCACTTCGCCCCTTGGTGCTGCCATCGTTGGAGGTTTTGTCCCATTTCCTGCAACCCGAATTCACGATGAATTAAATGCGCGCTGTCTGGTCCTGGACGATGGATCCACGAAGCTGGCAATTGTGGTTTGCGACCTGCTGGGAATCGCCAGGCAGGTAAGCGATGAGGCAAGGCTGCGCATTGAAAAAGAACTGGGAATTCCCAAGTCTCATATTCTGATCAGCGCCACCCACACCCATTCCGCTGGCAGCGCCTTGGGTTCCAATCCCCGCGCCATCAAACAAACCCTGGATAATTATCAGGAACTGGTTACCAAGAGAATTGTGGATGGAGTTCGCAAGGCCAATATCAACCTCCGGCCGGCAGAAATCGCCATGGGTAATGTGGATGTCCCCGAACATGTGTTCAATCGCAGATGGTACCTGAAGGATGGCAAAATGCCCGCCAACCCTTTTGGAACCTTCGATAAAGTCAAAATGAATCCTGGCGCCGGGAATCCGGATCTAGTGGAACCGGCTGGACCCACCGACCCGGGTATTCGCTTTATCTCGGTTCGTGAACCCAATGGCAACATGATCTCCATCTTCTCCACCTATTCCCTGCACTATATCGGGGGAGTTGGCAATGGTGATGTTTCCTCGGATTACTACGGGGAGTATTGCAACCGATTGTTGGAAATGGTTGGCAACAAGAATTCAAAAACTCCCTTCGTGGCCATGATGGCCAACGGCACAAGCGGGGACATCAACAACATTAACTTTCGAACCCCCCGGGGAAGACAAATGCCCTACGAACAAATCCAATTCGTAGCCAACGACGTTGCAACCAAGGTGGCAGATGCGGCGAAGAAGTTGAGCTACAAGTCTTATGTGAGCCTGGATGCCAGATATCGTGAACCCTTGATTGGATTACGAAGGCCAACACCTAACGATCTTGCCTGGGCCACCGAAACCCTTGCTGACAAAAGCAAGGATCCCGCCAAGGGAAATCTCTCCGCCATCTATGCTCAAAGGGTGAACGGTATGAAAGATTATCCGGAACAGGCACCGATGCCCTTGCAAGTCTTAAGGATTGGCAATCACACCATCGGTACCATGCCTTGTGAGGTATTCTGCGAGATAGGCCTGGATTACAAGAATAAAACCAGCCAAAACACAGGTTGGATGGTTTCGCTGGCGCATGGCTATTATGGTTATCTGCCCACTCCCAGGCACCACGAATTGGGGGGCTATGAAACCTGGATTGGAACCAATCGGCTTGAAAAAATGGCTTCGGACAAAATGCTGGCACAACTGTTTGAGATGACCGCGGAATTAAAACCAGGTCAATCGACAGATGCCACAGAACCGGCCCGCAAAAGAAAACTCTTGGGCAGAAAGTTATTTCACCGATAATTCCGCTTACTTGTCTTTACCCTTGCGCCAGGAATTAACACATTCCAAGGGGAAATCTGTCAGAAGGGCATCCGCGCCAGAATTCCTTGCCTTATGCCAGTTTTCAGGCAGGTTTCCCGCCACCAGCGGCCCAACCACAAACACCTTCTTACCCTTCTGGTGGATTTTGTTCACCTCTTGGCCTGTTGGTATAAATCGCACATAGATCCAATCCGCAAGTGGGTCTTCCAAAGCGGCTGGCAGTTCCGCGGAAGTTTGAGCAAGTCTGGCCACCCTGGCCTTTGCATCTGCCTTTTTAAGTCTTTCGCGAAATCCAGCCTCAGTAATGGTTCTTCCTATAAACATCAAGTATTCCAACGCATGATGTTTACGCGCCAGGCCAACCATGTCTTCAACCAGTTGTTCATCATCAATCTTCACATCCACACAAACCAGCGGATTGGAATTGCTGTGCCTGGCAAACCGCAGCAGAAATTCTTCAAAAGTGGGAACTCTTTCCCCTCCAAAGCTTGGATCGAACCATGACCCGGCATCCAACTTCTTCAATTCAGCAAGGGATATTTCGCTGACTTTGCCTTTTCCATTAGTGGTCCGGTTCACCTCGGAATCATGCATTAGCACTAGAACGCCATCCTTGGTCCTCTGAATATCCAGTTCCAGACCAAGTCTTAGGTTCATGCAGGCTTCAAAGCCGGCAAGAGTATTTTCCGGAGCCTGAAACATCAAACCACGATGACCAACTACCTTGGGAACTTTGTTCCCTTCCTGAGCCCCAAGAAATCCCCCGACAAAAGCCATGTTCACAATAGATAGCAGCAGCAACAGCTTTATGATTTTCATAATCGAACCTCAAATTCGGAATCCGGCAACATTTTCCAAGCCACTGAAAAGATTATTTTGTTTTCCTTTGGCAATCCATTGGATTAAAGTTTTCCAAGGAATGAAACCATAAACCATTCGTGATTTTGAGATTATCGGGGGTCTGATCCCCAGGAGAAAATGATGAGCATGAACAGGCGTGACTTTGTGGAAACAGCTTTGGCAGCGGCTGCAGTTTCATTGGCCAATATACCAATTTCCACGGCCCGGGAAGAGGTGGCACAGGCACGCAAAGTTGGGGCCAACGAAAAAATTCGTGTTGCGGTTATCGGCGTGAACGGTCAAGGCGGAAGCCACTTGGGAGAGTGGCTGAAAAACCCCGATGTAGACCTGGTTGCCGTATGTGATTGTGACCCCGCAGCCTACCAAAAACATGTTTCCAAGTTCAAAGACCTGAAACACAAACCACGCTACGAGAAAGATGTTCGCAAGCTTCTGGAAGACAAGAATATTGATGCCGTTTCGATTGCAACACCAAACCACTGGCATGCGCTGATGGCAGTATGGGCCATGCAGGCGGGCAAGGATGTCTATGTTGAAAAACCATGCAGCCATAATGTCCGTGAAGGTCGGGTTATGACCGAATGGGCCCGCAAGCTTGGTCGTATGTGCCAGATGGGTGTTCAAAGCCGCAGCATGACCGGCATGAGAGAAACCCTGGACTTTATCAAGAGTGGTAAGATTGGCAAAGTAAACGTTGCCCGCGCCATCTGCTATCGGCGTCGGGATAGTATTGGCATGGTGAACACCGAAGCCCCCATTCCTGAAGGTCTGGATTTTGACCTTTGGGCAGGACCTTCAGAAAAAGTGGTTCCAAAGCGCAAGCGACTTCATTATGACTGGCACTGGGTATTCGAAACCGGCAACGGCGACTTGGGCAACCAAAATCCCCATGAACTTGACAAGGCACGCTGGGCGCTGGGCAAACAAGAACTTCCCAAACAGGTGATCAGCCTGGGCGGCCGTTTAGGCTATACCGACAACGGTAACGTGGCTAACTGCCAAGTCAGCATTTTCAAATGGGATGACGCCATGATCATCTCGGATGTGCGTGGTCTTCCCATTAAAACCCCGGTCACATTCGGCCTTAAAGGTGGACCTTTGAATGGTGCAAGCAACATATGGTTCGGTACCGAAGGCTATGTGGTAGGCCCCAACTACACTTCCGGGGTTGCCTTCGATTACAAGGGCAATGAATTGGGCAAATGGAGTGGCGGGCAATATCAGCAGCATTTCGCTAATTTTGTAAAAGCCATTCGCAGTCGCAATTACAAGGATCTGCACCTGGATATTGAAGACGGCCACCTCTCCAGCGCGCTGGCCCATTTGGGTAATGTTTCCTACCGCATGGGCAAGGTTGCACCTTCTGGAACCCGACCAAGTGAATTTTCCAACGACAAACATGTCACCCAGACACTGGAAAGTTTTGAAGGCTATCTGAAGGAAAGCGGAATCGATTTCAACGCCACCAAGTTCTATCTTGGCAAGACCCTGAACTTAGACCCGAAAACAGAACTTTCCACGGATGCCGACGCAAATCTCCTGTTCACCCGCAAGTATCGCAAGGGTTTCGAACTTCCCGAGGTTGGCAACAAGGGTGTAGCCAAAGCGGAAGCTACCGGCGAGGTTGAGGAAATCCGTCATCCTTTACTTGCCAAAATTCGTGGCAGGATTCGCAAGTAATGAGATTCAACATGATTTCACCACTGGTGGCGGTTGTCTTGATGACAACTGCCACCTCTGTTTTTGCGGACAAGCCAAATGTGGTCGTCTTTCTCGCAGATGACTCCGGGTGGGGTGATTATTCCATCAACGGCAACAGCAATCTAAATACTCCTAATATTGACTCGATTGCAAAACAGGGTGTCACCCTGGATCGCTTCTATGTCTGCCCGGTTTGTTCACCCACACGGGCGGAATTCCTTACCGGTAGATATCATCCCCGCTGTGGTGTCAGGGGCGTATCCACAGGTCAGGAACGATTGAACCTGGATGAGAAAACCATCGCGAATGCTTTCGCCAACGCTGGCTATGCCACTGGGGCCTTTGGCAAATGGCACAACGGCAGCCAATGGCCTTACCACCCGAATGCCCGTGGTTTTCAGGAATATTATGGCTTTACATCCGGCCACTGGGGCGAATATTTCGATCCTCCCCTGGACCATAACGGTCAGGCAATTCGTGGCAAGGGATATACCAGCGACGATTTCACCAGTCACGCCATCTCCTTCATGGAAGCCAACAGGTCAAAACCATTTTTTACCTATATCGCCTTCAACACACCCCATTCTCCCTGGGCCGTTCCCGACAGCTTCTGGCAGAAATTCAAGGATCACCCGATTCCGCTTCGCTCCCATGAAGGTGGCAGGGAAATTCTTCCAGAAACCCGATGCGCCCTGGCGATGATGGAAAACCTGGATTGGAATGTCGGAAGAGTGCTGGCAAAGCTTCAGGAACTAAAGCTGGATCGCAACACCATCGTAATTTATTTTTCGGACAACGGCCCAAATACCTGGCGATTTAATGGCGGCATGAAAGGCAGAAAAGGCACCACGGATGAAGGAGGCGTGCGGTCCGCCTGCTTTATAAAATGGCCCACGGGTGATTTTAAACCCGGCACTACCATGGGACAGATTTCCGGTGCCATCGATCTACTTCCCACACTATGTGGTATGACTGGGGTTAGCAGGGTTGGCAACAAGCCATTGGATGGCATCGATCTTTCCGAGGCACTTAAAGGCAAGCCTTTACCAGAACGCATGATCTTTTCCGCCTTCAATGGGAATGTCAGCGTTCGCACCCAGCAACATCGCCTGGACAACACGGACGCTCTTTACGATATGGTGAAAGACCCCGGTCAGACAAAAAACATCGCCAGCGAAAATACCGTCGTGGCCAAAAGGCTGAAAGATGCCGTGACCTCTTGGCGGAAAGAAGTTTATGGCCTGGCAGACACCCCTGCCACCAAGGCGGAAGCCAAGGGCAAAGGGCTTGGCAAAAAACTTGGCATTCCCGCCGATGACAGGCCTTTTCCTGTTGGCTATCCTGAATTTCCGGTCACCACTCTTCCCGCGCGGGATGGTATCTCCCATGGAGGAATCAAGCGTAGTGCACCAGCGCCCAACTGCTCTTACTTTGTAAACTGGAAATCCAAGGAAGATTTCATCACTTGGGATATCGAGGTAAACACCCCGGGAAATTATGATGTTGTGATCCACTACACCTGCAGGGAAAAAGATGCCGGCGCAACCATAGAACTGGGCTTTTTGAACAATAAGATTCAAGGCAAAGTTGGCCCGGCATGGGATCCACCTTTGTATACCAATCAGGACACTATTCCCCGGCCGCCAGCCGAGTCCATCATGAAGGAATTTCGTCCTTTAAGACTCGGAACGCTGAAAATGGAAAAAGGCCGGGGCCTTCTAAAATTAAAAGCAAGCGATATTCCCGGTGAAGGTGTGATGGATGTTCGTCTGGTTGAGCTTACATTAAAGAATTGATGAATAGTATAATGTTGGACAGCAATCCATTAATGGAATTCAACACAGGGATCAGAACATGAATGCCGTCATCATTGCCAGCCTGTTGATGGTTCATGCGGAGCCTGTGGATACTTCCACCATCATAAATACTTTTGAGAAGATCAAACGTAATGGAACCCCAGAGCGAGTTATTCCGGTTGCCAGGGGGGAAAAGATTTTTTTCTTCCGGAGAAAGTTTGAACTTACTTCTTACAACATAGAAACAGCAAAGACCGGAAATGAAGTTATCCCCTATCTTGCGATCGTGAAATACAGCGCCCGGGTCAAAAACACCGGGGAATTCGAAACCAAGGAATTAGCCGAAAAAGCACGCTTTGAAACCGATTCCGATTCCTTCATTGAATGGAAGGCAATCTTCCGGCAGCTAAAGGGTAACTGGGCCCTGGAAAACATTGTTTACAAGTCCGGCAGCATGGATATGCCGGCTGATCTAAAAAACACTCCTGATGCACGCCACTTTGTTCACGACTGGTTCCAAGCCTTGGATGGGTATTAAAATCAGTTTTGATTGAACTTCCCCTGGCAAAGATCCTTTTTTTAACGGCATCATTGCTGACCAGCCCTTTTAGAATTAAAATATCCACACGAATTCAACCTCCCGAAGATTCGTGTAAAAAGGCCTTCCAATCATATGTCACGAATCGAAAAACAAATCACGGTTCATTTCAGGCATCAGATTCATTTCACGGAGAATGTGTTCGATACCCAAAACCCCCTTTTAAGGGATGTTCTTGTAAATGGTGAGAATAGGCCACCACGCAAGGCAATTTTGATTGTGGACGAGGGACTTTCCCGGGCGATGCCCTCTCTGGTCGGAAACATTCAATTGTACTTTGCAAGCCATCCCAGGGATCTTTTGCTGGTTTGCCCCCCCATACTTCTTGAAGGTGGGGAAAAATGCAAGAACGCCTATTTTCATGTTTCCGAAATTCAATCACAGATTGATCGACACCATATCGACAGGCATTCCTACCTGATTTGTGTAGGCGGTGGTGCCTTACTGGATATGGTTGGCCTGGCGGCAGCAACAGCGCATCGGGGCATTCGCCATGTTCGGATTCCCACCACCACACTCAGTCAGGACGATTCAGGCGTTGGGGTGAAGAACGGCATCAACGCCTTCGGCAAGAAAAACTTCATCGGAACCTTTGTTCCACCTTTTGCCGTTATCAATGACTTTCAGTTCATAACCACACTTGGGCCAAGAGATAAGCGTGGCGGCTACGTCGAGGCAGTGAAAGTGGCCTGCATCCGTGACAGGCACTTCTTTGAAAGTATCGAACAAGATGCCAACGCGCTCCGGGATTTTGAACCCGCTGCGATGAAGCGCCTGATCTATCGTTGTGCCGAACTGCATGCAAACCATATTGCCACCAGTGGCGATCCTTTCGAATTTGGAAGCGCCCGGCCATTAGACTTCGGCCACTGGGCGGCCCACAAGCTGGAACAATTGACTGAATATCGCCTTCGTCACGGGGAAGCAGTGGCCATCGGCATTGCGTTGGATGTGATTTATTCCCGGCTAATGGACTATTTGAAACCTGAAACCACCGATCGAATCCTGGCCTTGCTGGAACATCTTGGATTTTCTCTTTGGTCGAATGAACTGCT
>JBEGQX010000035.1:0-2903 GCA_041180805.1 Planctomycetota bacterium | reverse complement strand
AAAGGAACCTGATAGGCGGAACCCGCCCTCACCAGTGGGCGGGCAAAGTAATACATATATCCGGGATCCTTGGGAATGGTTCTGACACTGCCCGCAGCGCTGAGCGTGGCCCAGGTTTGATCCTCCGGACTGAGAAACGGTTGCCAGTTCATGCGGGCACTGAATGCGCCATCTCCATCCCCCACGCCAAAGGCGCCTGTTCTTGTACCCGTGCGGAAAAATCCCACCCAGGTCTGAAGGTGATCATCAAAATAATTCCTGGTTGCACTGATGCCCGTACTGAACTGAAAGAAGTCATTAAAGGCATCAAAAATGTACGGACGCTCCATGAATGGCAAAAAGTTACCGCTCATGGAATTGCTGAAGGTAAGGAGTTCCCGCTGGTGACCCACCTTGATGGAACCAAGCACGGGAACCTGATTCATGGCAATCCATGCATCTGTCAGGTAGATGGGTTCCGCAGGGTTCGGAGTGAGGGTAAAGAAATCCGAACCCGAGGAAAGATCCACCTCAAACAGGTATTCAAACTGCGTGTAGACGGTGCCACCAGCACGCAACCGGGCACGCCTTAGCTCGGAACCATCCAGCAAAGGATTGGTCAGCGTGGGTTGCATGGCCGAGGGCAACTGGTACCAGGAATTATCGAAGTCAATCCGACCGCCAATGTTGATCACAAAGGCATTGTCATCGGAGCGAACCTCGAAACCATTATTCCAGTACGCCTGAAGTCTGTACTCTTCGGGGTCTTTCACCTTGTTGGGAAAAAGCCTGCCACGAAGATCGAGGGGTGGATTTTCCACGCGGCCATCTGTGGTGGATGGGTCTGGGGGGACATTCGCGGGAAAATCCGCATGCAAAATCGCACGCAGTTCCTCGTTGCGCAATTCAAGGCGCTTGATCCGTTCCTCGAGGCTAAGTTCCCCTGGTTCCCTTTGGGAAGGTACAGGAGGAGGGTCGCGGGTATCTCTGCTTTCCTGTGCCATGGAATCTGAAAGCAGATTCATGTTGATGAAAAGCGTGGAAGCCAGCAGCCAGGCCCCGGGCCCAGCGCGAGATTTCATCATGACAAAATTATGGTATTCCTCCTTTTCATACTAAAAGTCCATCTGGGTTCGCACACCGAAGGCACTAAAGTTGCCATCGCCATACGATTGACCTGTGGTTCTCAGGTTGTAGGTATAATCAGCCATAACCCTCATATTTGGATTCCAGTACCAGTTCAAACCCCAGGTAAGCACTTGATAACTGCCACCTGACTGAGCCACTGGAACAAAGCTTTGCAAAAAGAGTGGGTTGTTAAAGCCGACATTGTCGTATCGGAACTTGATCTCCCAGGCACCCGGCCCACGGGTAACATCGCCACCCTCAGTACGCCGAAACTGAAAAGGCCTGGAAGGTTTGACACGGGCATAACCCGGGTTGGATGTGTTTACATCATGATGGTCACCAGGTGTAAGAAAACACATTGCATGAAAATAGAAACCATCAAAGGTGTTGTTTCCGATGCTCTGGGCTGCTCTGCCAGCACCCGCTGTGGGAGTGACATAGCCGGGAAGAGTATTCAAGTAAGCTTCCCCAAGAAAAACGGACACATACTCCCCACCAAAAGTCAAAGGCCCGAATGCTCCCTGGGCGCTTAAACCAAGCACGGATTCCCCATTTTCACAATAAAGAGTTGGGGTACTGATAATTCTGGGTACCTGAAAACCACCCCCTGCACGAATTGTGGGCCTGTTAAAGAACCGTGTGTTTGGCATTAGAGCTGTTCCACCGTTTGGAAGAATCTGAGTTGTATAAGGAATGGTGCGTATGGAACCTGCGGCACTAACCAAAAACCATCTTTGATTTTCCTGATCTAATAATGGGAAATAACAGAGCCGCTGGTCAAAGGCATATCGGCCATCGCCCACGCCAAAGGCACCTGTTCTTGTGCCAGTACGAAAGAAACCCATCCAGAAATTCACATGCTTGTCAAAATAAGTATTCGTAACGGAAACACCATTCGAAAATTGAAAGGCATCTTCAAAAGCATCAAACACCAGTGGGCGCTCCAGAAATGTCAGGAACCGGTGACTGGTGGCATTCGAAAAAGTCATGTATTCTTTCTGGTGACCAATCTTAATCTGTCCAAGGATTGGTACTTCTGTCATTGCCAGCCAGGCCTCAGTAATAAATAAGGGTGCCTGGGGATCGGGCTGAATTGATCGGAAATCCGTGGCTGCAGAAACATCGAAGTCCAAGCTGTACTCAAATTGCTTGAAAGCGGAACCTTCTGCCCGAATTCTGGCCCGCCGAAGATCTGATCCATCATTCAGCCGAATATCCATGGTTTCCTGAATATTATCACCGACAGAATACCAGCCATTGTCAAACTGGACCGAGGTCATGAGATGGAAGGTAAAGTCCTTGTTTTCGGTTTCAGCCTTAAGGCCATCTTTCCAGGTCCATTTGAAAAGGTTGGATAATTTGGAATCGGCAGGCTTTGCATCAGCGCCTGTGACAGCCTCGGCCCCCAGGGAGGGCAGTGCCAAAATATCCGCAGTTTGATTGGGAAGAGATGTTGGCTTGGTAAGATCCCGCCCTGAATTTTCCAGCGTGGCAATACCAGTCTTTTGTTCCAGAAGCTTGCGCAGATCTTCATTTTGCTTTTCCAGGCGATCCAATCGCTGCTTCAGCGATTCCGCTTCTTCCTGCGCAAAGCCAGACTGAATGGAAACAAATGCAAACAAGTTGAAAATGGAAATGGCTGCAAAAGCCCTTCCAAGGGAAATGAATTTTCCCATGGCCCCCCCGAGCTAATAGTATGCCCAATCCGGACCCCCATCCGGCTAAATTTGATCAGGGCTATGTAACAGGAATCGTTGTTGTTTCAACGGTAATAATTTCAAACTTGAGTCAATATT
>JBEGQX010000034.1:0-4269 GCA_041180805.1 Planctomycetota bacterium | reverse complement strand
GCATCCGGATGCAACGGGGTATTGGTCACACCATGCATGGAACCCAGCGCGATGGCTGTTTCCACGATCGCCGAGATGGTTTCCATCACCAGATCATCCCGAACGCCAAGCTGGCGCTCGTACTCCATCATCGATTCAGGATCCGAACCTGGTTCGGGTATCACCTCGGAATACAAATTGTCCGCAAGTTCCCTCAGCCTGCTTAAACGGACTGCTGCCTCATCCATCCACAAGGCCAGCGCCTTGCGATCTTCATCATTCAATTCGGTGCGGGAACCCAGATAGTAGCTGGCAATCTGCCAGAGCTTGGAGGAGGAAGCCAGAAAATGCAGCCTGCGTTCAAGGTCCTGCGCTTCGTCCTCGAGTTCCAAGGGTGCGAATTTAGGCCCCTCGGAAACCGCACCCTCGTCATCATTCCCGGTTGTATCCTGATAGGTCATCTCATCGTAGGCGGATTCAAAGGGATCTTCCTCTTCCTCGGCCTCGGATTCCTCCAAGGGTTCCAGGTCGGGTACCTGCCAATAATCCTCGGAGTTTGCCTCCAACTGTTCAAAAAACTTTCGCACCGCGGCATGGCGCGATTCCAATTGTCTGGCTGGTAGTTTCTCGCGATGAACCGCTGTGGCCAGCAACCACCTTGCAGCCAGGGCATGGAAGGAATGATTTCCCTCTTCCAATGGCACCCGGTCCGCCTGGCTAAGCCAGCTCATCAGAAGACCCTGCGCGGCCACCTGGTCTCCCTGTCTTAGCAGCAGATCGATGATCATCGCAAACGAGCGCGGTGCCTTCAGCGAGGATAGCTGGTCGCGCCAAAAAGCCAGGTCGGCGGGGGTTTCACCGCGATGATGCCAGCGCAAAAGCGCCCTGGCCACCATGCGCGCCGAGCTTAGCGCCTCGGCTCCACGCACATACCGAACCCCGCTTACCTGATAGGTGGCAAAGCGATCCCACCACCGCGCCTTGGCCTCCATCTCGGCTTCCAGGCTGGTTACCAGGGATTCATCGCCGTTGGCTGCCGCCTCGCTCATCAGCCTGGCAATCAACAGAAAGATTTGCTCCACCACCAGAAGTAGCTCATCGACCCTGGAATCGCGTGTGCTATCTTCCCTTGCACCGGAAAGTGGAAATAATCCCTGGAAGCCAAGGACATTCCAGGGGTCTGCGATCGCGCCGCACTCGATGGCCCTGTGCATGATGTTGAAGGCCTGCAATGGGCGTTGTGCCGCCTGCGCCCAAAGCGATTTGTCGATTTCCAAATGCCCCAGCCGGATCAGCCCGAGTATTTCCGCCAGCATTCTTCCCGAGGCGGCATCAATCTTGCGGGCCTGTGCCCGTGACGCATCCAGATAGCCCATGTTGGCCAGCATCAGGCCGATGAAACGATTCTGCACATGTGCCGCCCGCTTGCGCCCCAGCAGATTGTTCAGGTGATGGCGGGCCCCACCGAACGCCTGCTTCAACAGTGTTTTTTCCTGAAGCAACCTCTCGCGATGCGCCTCGGGCGCAATGCTTAACAAATGCTCATAAAAGGTATCCCTGATGCGCGCAATTCCGGGGATCATGCTTGCGAGGGAAATGGAAGCCTCGTGGGTTCCGGGCGCACGACCACTTACCGCGGCCGCCATCAGCATGGTTCCCGCCAAAACACCAGCACCCTCAAATGCCATCTCCTCGGCATTCGCATTGGGATCCTCGGTGCGATCCTTGAGAATATCAAGCAGTGCCTTGCGAAGCACAAAACGCGTGTAGCGACCCTGGTTGTCAAACCGATGTGGGTCCCATTCGCCAAAGAAATAGTTGGGCCGAAGGTTGGCAGGGTGGGAATGATCATAGCCACGGGCATCCATGGCCAGCTCTTCCAGACAGGAAAGATCCAGATGAGCTTCCAGCAACAACGATTGATCCGCTTTGGAGAGAATGTCCATGGCGCGGGTGATGATGGATTGGTAAGGCCCCCAGGCTACCCCGGCACCGCGCAGGTACAACGGCACACAATGGAACCTTTCATGCGGGTAGGGTTCGCCCGATGGTCGTGTTTCCAAAATCGCCACAGGGCGGTAGCCGACAAAGTCATTAAACTGGCGCAAGCATAGCTTGAGGAACGAATCCTCCAGTTTGGGAAAACCTTTTTCCAGACCCATCATCAAAAGGTGTTCCAGCACCTTTGCTATGAAAAACGGTGTGAACAAATCCGCATCACTGGCATGACCCAACAAGTCGGAATGGTAGGCACGGTAGGCTTCCAGGAAATTGGGCAGGTATTCCAGCACCTTGCGGGCCTGCTTGTCATTCTTGAAAGCCGCCGACCCGGCAGCCTTCATTTCCTCGAGACGATCCGCCAGAAACTCGATCAGGGTGATCCATGGCTGCTTGTCGCCGTGGTCAGCCAGATGAGTGTAAGCCTGATTGACAAGTTTCTGCCAGCGTGGATCCGGCTTGCCATCCGACAGATTCAGATATCCAAGAATCTTGGAAACATCGACCTGCTTTTCCAGTTCACCTGACTGTTCATCCACCAATTCCAGACTCCAGCGTATTAGCGTTTGTTCAAGATGGGACGAAGATCCCAGATTTTCACGGTACCGTCGCTGCTTGCCGAGGCAACCAGCGCACCATCCGGACTGTAAGCCACCTGAAGGATCTCCATGGTGTGCCCCTTGAGATCGATGATCAGTTTTCCGGAACTGACATCCCAGATCTTCACGACATTATCGCCCCCACCCGATGCAAGTAACTTGCCATCCGGGGAAAAGCTTACCGTGCGAATCACATCTGTATGGCCCTCGAAGGATTTGATCTGCTTACCCTCGGTGCTCCATAGCTTTACAAACTTGTCCCCCCCGGAGCTGACAATGGATTTGCCATCCGGGCTGTACTGGGCGGCGGTCACCCAATCCGAGTGGGCCTTCCATTTTTTCAACTGGTCGCCCAGCCTGGCATCAAAGATGCGAATCGATTCATCATAGCTTGCGGTGAGAATATTTTTGCCATTGCTGCTGAACTGTGCGGTGCTGACCCAGTTGCCATGAGCCCGAAAAGGGATGGTTTCCTTCCAGGTGGAGGTATCCCAGACCTTGAAGGTGTAATCATTCGACGCGCTGACCAGAAACTTACCATCCGGCGAGAATGCCAGGTCGCCCACCGAGCGCTGGTGCCCCTGAAGCAACTGTAAATCTTTGCCGTTGGACGAATCCCAGATGCGAATGGTTTTGTCATCGCCCCCCGTGGCAATCCATTTGCCATCAGGGCTGTAGGCAACTGCCCAGATAGGGGCCTTGTGGCCAACCGCGACAAAGATCTCCTTGCCGTTGACAGGATTCCATACACGAAGCAGGTTATCCGCGGCACCGCTGGCGATGGATTTACCATCCGGGCTGAATGCCACACACTTCACTCCATCGGTGTGACCCTTGTAGTTGACCAGTTCCTTGAACTGTGCGAAAGCCTGGAGACTGAACGCATCCAAACCTGTCAGCAAAACGGCCAAACACAGAAATGGTTTCAAAATGTTCACGATTCCCCCTTGGACGAAGCCTTCCCTTTCTTTTTATTCATTGGCTGCGACTTGGGGTCGAAATCCACGCTGGGAAGGGGAAATTCCCGGCTGGAAAGATGCTCCTTTTGCAGGATATTTTCCATTTGTTTAACAATTTCCGGGTGTTGGGCCGCCACATTGGTCATCTCGGTTGGATCTTCCCTTAGGTTGTACAGGACCAATGGCTGCCTGCCCTGTTGCATTTTCTGCCTTAACCCCTTCCATTCCCCCATAAGGACACACTGCTGGCCGCCGTATCCGGGAAATTCACGATACAGAAAAGGCCTTGGTTCCTGCTTTTGCCCCAGAAGGGTCGGGGCAAAACTGATGCCATCAGAATCCTTGGGGGTGTTGGCTGGCTGACCGGTCAACTCCATCAGCGTTGGCATCCAGTCTTCAAAGCCTGTGATCCGGTCGCTAGTTTGCCCTGGTGGAATCTTTCCCTTCCAGCGCACTATGCCAGGCACACGGAAGCCACCCTCAAACAAAGTGCCTTTGCCATCCCGCAATCCACCGGCAGAGTTGAAAAACCTGGCATCGGTTCCTGCCAGGCCCTCGTGCGTGCCATGTAGTGGACCATTGTCCGAGGTGAACACAAAGATGGTTTTCTCTTCCAGCCCAAGTTCCTTCACCAGCGAAATCATCCGGCCGATATCACGATCCATGCGGGTGATCATGGCGGCATACGCCGCCTTGGGTTTGAAATGCGGTATGTAACCTTTGCCACCCACATA
>JBEGQX010000033.1:0-3046 GCA_041180805.1 Planctomycetota bacterium | reverse complement strand
GCGGCTATGGTTCATTCCGCTTCTCCTGATCGAGCGATTTTTTAATGGCATTGTTGAAGTTCTTTTGAAAATCCTCCTGGTTCAGGGTAGACCCATTGGCCGATTGCGACGTATAAGTGCCCCCTACCCAGCGCAGGTTGCGGATTTCCCGGGGCCCCTGCCAGGCCTTGCCATCCGTTTTCACTTTCTTGCCGTTGATAATTTTCGTGCCGCTCGGAGAAATACTCAACTCGGTGACACTTTGCCAGTTGGAAAGAGGCGCAGAGTTATTTGCATCGTTGGCGACAAGTTCGTTTAGTTTCACGGAAACTTTCTGCCAATCTTTGGAGGCGCCCAGTTTCTTGACAACGGTGTAGTCCACCGCGGGCTTTCCTGGGGAAAAAGCCCCCCAAGCGTTGGTGTTGCAAGTAATGACAAGCTGGTTATCCGTCTCGCATCGAACCTCAAACTCAAGGACTGCGCCATCGGGGCCGCGCCATTTTGGATCCTTCAACTTGCGAGTGGTTGCGGTCCATAAAGGCGGGTGCCCCCAGTTTAGTCGATACCAATCATGCCAACCGCGTTCCCCTTCATCCATAGTCCGATCTTGAGTATCAGTTGCCTTAACTCCTGCCAATTTCAATTCTGCTGGCCCCGCGGAGAGCACCCGAGAACTGATGGCAACGGAAGGGCTGTTTTGTTGTCCGGGTTTTTGGGGAACCACACGATACCCATCCGGTGTTTCGTAAACCACATTTGCAAAGGTGAAGATCGGCTGCCCCGTGCTCATGATCGGGCAGGGGGCAACCCACTGGTTTCCTTGCCTGACGGCTTTTGCATCGCGCCAGAAGCGGGTGAGCGCATGCGGATCGACCGAGTAGTAAATATCCACTCGCTGCACGGCTTTGGAATCATCCGGGGTGACGGTGACGCGTGGAACTCGGTCAACTGTTTTAAGGTCCAGGGTTATCTTAGGGGTTGCCGGCATCCGGAATGGCGCACCTTTCAAGTGTTCCTCAAACCAAAGGTATTCCGTGATGGCGTGCTCATCGGAATGATGGTGGTTCAAGTGCGGAGAAATGCTGAAGCGCAGGCGTTCATCAGGGATGTTGCGCCAGTTCCATGCCATGTTGTCGATGTGGGCGTGAAAGTCATTCGTGGGGGAAAGCCATAGCACCGGGCATGTAATAAGTGGCAGATAGGCATTGTCGGAAACACAGGCCAGTTCCATGGGCGTGCGCTTTGCCCGGCTACCGCCAGGAACCACGGTCTCGTCATCCACAAGATCTCCGGAACCGCCGCAAGATGGCACGGCCGCCCTGATACGCCCATCGATCCCGGCCAGGTTGGTGGTCAATTTTCCACCCATGGAATGACCGCAGGCCCCGATCCGGGTGGGATCGACCTCAGGCTGTTTTTCCAGGAAGGTAATGGCACGGCGCGCAGCCGTAAGCACTAGAAACCAGTTGCTGTTCCTGGGCGACTCAACAGAATCCAACGTGTATTCATCCGGGGTCAGTGAACCGGCAAAATGGTTTGCCTTGTTGCGCTGGGGTGGATGAGTGGCATCCAGCTTCCCCCAGTCGGTCTGCGGGCCGGCCCATGTTTCCTGACCGATGCTCATTTTGTTGCCGCCCCAGTTGAGAGAGATACCGGCATAACCCCTTTTGGCATAGGTGACCACGCTGTTCAGCGAAGCCGACTGGCCCCCGACATGCATCTCGAGAATAGCGGGTAATTTTTTTCCACCCTTCGGAAAAGTATAGAACGCCGCCACCCTGGATGGAGTGCCCTTGAAGATACCCACCTGATAGCGAACGATTCGGCAGACCACGCCATCCTGTTCCCATTCCTTGAGAATCTCCACCTCTAATGGAGTCTTTTTGTCCATCTCCGCGTAATCCTGCCAGAGTTGTTGCAGATTTTGCGGAATGTCTGCGCCCAAAACGCAATCGGGTAGGCTTGCCAACATCATGCCAAATGCCAAGCACCAAACTGAAAAGTGTTGAACACGCATGATCATCTCTGTTTTCCTTGGATTACTAAGCTAAGCGGAATCGCAGGCGGTCCGTTCATGTTGATTTGAGTACAGTTTCTTGGAAATGCGGAGATCACTCAGTGTTCTTATACTAAGGCATCATTACCAAGCCTTTGCCATGTTTTAAGCCGGCCGATGATTCGGAAACTTTACCATTGCAGGTAGGATCTTCCGGCGCATTTTCTGTGCTTTAAACCGCACAAAGTTACATATTCAAGGTGCCAGAGTACCCGCCAAACGAATCCGCCTCGACTCCAAGCCTTTGCAATACGGTGACGAACATTTTTGAAAGTGGAAGTTCCTCCACCTCAACCTTGCTCTGCCAGCCGGCATCCGTATCGATGCCTGCGCCGGCCTGGTTATCCTCATTCCCCTTGCCGAACTTGAGGAAACGCCCGTTTTTGAAACCCAGGTTTTTCCCCCCTGCGGAAATGATCGGATAGTTGCGTGAAAGGTGGAAACTGCTCGAAGCCGAACCATGCATGGCAAAGGTGTTGTCCAGCATATTGCCTTTGCCCGATGGTTCTGGGGTATCTTTCAATCGCTGCACGAACCTGCCAAACTCCTCAGCCTGATAGCGGTTGTAAGTGCCAAGGTTCTTCCAGCCACCAGGTTTTTTGACCTCATGGGTAAGACCATGGGCGGCACCAAGCCCAACCGCCTTGGAAAGCAGATCATGGGGGCCTTCGCCGTTTTCCCTGCCCAACTGGAAGGTGGCAACCCGGGTGGAATCACTCAGGAAGGCAAGATAGATGAGCTCATACATTGTCTGGAAATAAAGCCTGGCCTCCTTGGGGTCCGCATCCAGGTGCAAATTTTTGGTGTCCACCTTTGGGATCGGCTTATCAATCCACATCTGGGCCCTGGCAAGCTTCAACTCCGTGTCACGCACCGCATAAAGGTATTGATTGAGCGTTTCCTGGTCCCGCTTTGAAAGCTCTCGACCCAGCGAGCGCGTGTTTTCAATAAGAAGATCCAGCGAACTTTTGCTGCGCGCAAGCCGTTCGGCAGCATCCTTTCCGTTTGTCA
>JBEGQX010000032.1:0-4862 GCA_041180805.1 Planctomycetota bacterium | reverse complement strand
CAGAATTAGATCCAGGGTTCTTCTTCCGCCGTAACCTTTTACAGGGTCAGGTGGCAGGCTGAATTCCTCGTCCATGGGCATGAACTGAGGCTGGGGTCCATGGATTTCAAAATGCCCTGAGGTGCCTGGGTAATTGGGATTCCAATGCACCCAACGTTCCGTGCCATAGATACTCCACCCGGCCTCTCCAGCCCATCTGGGCAACCAGTACCCACCAAAGAGATTTACCTGCGTTCCATCCATCATTTCCAAAAGTACCGAACCACCATCATCAACAGCTATGTGAACTCCACCAAAATTTCCAACACGGGCCATGACAGTCTTAACGGATGACCCGGTTATCCAAAGCAATAGATCCAGCCAATGACAACCAAGCCAGTTAAAAAAACCACCCCCACTAATCTGTTTATCAAAAAGGTAATGCCCAACACCCCGCCTTGGAACATCGCTGGTCAGCCAACGCATTTGAATGGAAATAACTTTTCCGAAACGCCGGTCATGAAACATGGCTTTCAAACGCGATGCACCCTCATCGTAACGCCACATATAACCAGACTGAAACCCAACCCCGGTTTTACGAATTTCCTCTGCTACGGGTGCCCATTGAACTGCGTTCCCTGCCCCGGGTTTTTCTGCCAGCACCGCTTTTTTTGCCCGGCAAAGCTTCAACACCACCTCGGGTGTCTGGTGATTAGGCAAACAAACCACTGCACCATCAAACCTGCCCCAGCCAATTAATTCATCAACTGTCTGAAATCTTGGCAGGTTGGAATATTTTTCCTCCAAGCTCGAAAGTCCGTTTTCAAAATAGGGAACCAAGGCAACCACCTCAATTTGCCCCCGCAATTCGCCAATCGATTCTCGCCAACCACTTCCATGCGGATGGTCAATCCCGATAAAGGCCAGACGAAACAAATCAGCCATCAGGAAACCCCTTTGAAATCTGAAACCAAGGATGGATCCATATTTGGTTTTTCATTCATGCTGAACCATGTCAAACCGGAAATATCTTTCGATGGTTCCTGAATCACAAGATTAAGGAAAACCGCCGAGACAACCATAACCGCAAGCGATATGGGCATAACCAGGGTAAAACTTATATTTCTTTCCAATCCAAATATTTCTTTTCCGTAAGAAACCAGAACCGCTGCAAATAATGCAATCAAAGCCGCGCCCACTGTCGCCTTGGCCCTAATCTGCGGAATAAATATCCCCACAAGAAACATTCCGCCCAGTGGTGCTGTAAAGCAATTAAAGCTTCTTGGCATCATTTCCACAATATTGCGATCCTTCACAAGCAGATCGATTCCAAATGCAAGAATGGTGGAAACCAATCCACCCAAAAGCGTGATGCGGGTTGCAAAAGCAAGCTTGTTATCTTCCTTATGGTTCTTCAGTTCCATGGTAAGCACCGTGGCCAGCGAATTAAAACCGGACGAAATCGTGGACATGGCTGCCGCCAGCACCGCGGTTAGCACCCCCCCAGCCAACCCCGGGGGAAGATACTGGACCATAAACCGGGGGAAAATCATGTCCGCCTTTTTTTCCTGGGAAAGGTCTACTGCGGAGCCACCATGGGTACTCTCATGAAGGATGGCCAAACCCACAAGAACCAGAACAGAATTAATGGCCAGATTTCCCACCACAGCCAGAACAAAACTTTTGCGGGCCATTGGCAGGTCGGTAGTGGAAAAATACCTTTGCACGGTCATCTGGTTTCCAAGATGAATACAGGCATGCCATACAAACATGGTGATTGCAAATGTGACCACGGAAGTTCTTTGAAATGGATCAAAACTGATAATCTGTGTTCTTGACTGTTTGCCATGCACCTCCATGGCAGTGCCAATCCAATCCATGGGTGTGGAACTGGTTTTCCAACCCACAAACAGAATGCAAGCCAAAGCCCCGCCAAACATCAGGAAAAACTGTGCCACATCCGTCCAAACAACCCCACGATACCCACCAATCATCGTGTAAATGGTGGTTACAAGGCCAATCACCCAGATGATCAATCCGAGGTGAAACCCGGTAACTTCCGACATGGTCCTGGCCATGGCAAGGATCACAAATCCCATCCATGCCACGGTCTGCAAACTGAAAAAAACAACTCCCAGTCTTCTGGCACTATCGTTAAAACGGTACCCCAGATATTCGTATGCGGATGTAAATCGAAATCTCATGAGAAAGGGAATGAACAGGAATAGCACAAAACCCGTTTCCAGCAAAATGGCAAGAAATTTGCCCGCAATATTGGTAAACCCAGAGAGAAAAACCTCGCCAGGTTCGGAGATATAGGAAAGGGAGGATATTAAAGTCGCAACGATGCTTAAACCAATCGCATACCACGGTATTTCACGATGGGCCAGGAAATACTCATCACTCTTTTTCTGGTGCCTGTGTGCACGAATCCCAATGACCAGCATCATGCAGAAATAAAATGCCAAAACCAGGTAGTCCCAAACTACAAACGCATGTTCCTGCATGGTGCGATCCATCGTCTCAACCAAATGTCCAGTACTGCGTATAAGCTAATTGTTTGAGAATCAAAATTACAGCACTAAATGGGGCACCAACAAACACTGCGACATAAATGGTTTAAACTGCCCCTAGTTTTGTCCATTGGAAGTTAGGAGGGAATTTCATGAGCGATGTGCATATTTTTTGTGAGCGAGGTGCGTGAGCGGCCCGGTGGTATTTACTAAAAACAATCGCCCAACACCCCACCCTCTTCCCGCCGGGAAGAGGGAAAAGTGATGTTTCTGCATGTGTGATTTCATGAGCGGGGTGCTTGAGCGCCCCGGTGGTATTTTTTGATTCATTATAGCGGCGCTTACGCACCCCGCTCCATAAACCACGCAAGCCCGGTCAAAAAAAAATATTCGGAAGAACCCCCATTGCCCTCTTCCGGCGGGAAGAGGGTTGGGTGATGGGGAAATGTATTTTAGTTTTTCACGCGCAAGCACCGGGCCGCTCACGCACCCCGCTCCATAAACCACGCAGCCCGGTCAAAGCAGAAAAATCCCCATACATCCCATCCTCAAAAAAAGCCATGGCTATGGATATTTGGTTGGGCCATGTCGGGGACAAAAGCACCTCGAAGGTTTATTACACCATGACGGATGCAGAGTCCCAGCAATTCATGGCCAGATTATCATTGAACTTTGAATCCATCCTTTTGCAAAAAGAGGTTTAATCATGAAAAAGGTTTTTTAATTGTCCGCCTTGATTGAAATTCAACTGGCAACCTGTTCTTACGGGAACACATTAAGGACAACTTTTTTGGATTTTCAGGAAGTCTTCACGAAGTGGTTTTAAACAAGACATTTCCTAAAGAAGGAAAATCAAAAGCGGAGAGGGCGGGATTCGAATTTCTTTAAATTCCTGCGGTAAAAATGCAATTTCGGAAAAAAGTGGTGCACTGTCAGAGGTACAAAATGTATGGAACCAACTTACCTCATCGCAAATAGAAGCAATACTTCGCATAGTGCGGGAAGGCCTCTAGAATCGTTTTAAATGCGATAATCTTTCGGTCGTGTTCCGGTCGATGGTCTGACAGATGCGGGCAGGTTACCGGATTTGTTGCCCTGCTGCCCCAAGGAAAGGCTGGGGACTGGACTGCAAATAAGAATAGCGGACGCACATTGAGTCTCCAGAAGATTAAGAACTAATTATTTCAAAATTCATGTCAAGTTATCTAAGTTGGTGCCAGCTCCACAACCATCCAAGCAGGAAGAATATATCTTGGAATCTTGTGCAGGTTTAATGGAGGTAGGCCAAAGTGATAAAGGATTCATAAAAGAAGGAGGGGGGGAAGGGCTTAATTGCCTTTGTTCTTTTCATCCTCAGCATAACCCTTTAAATAAACAGCCAAAAGCTCAGCTATAGCCTTGTCGCAATCAGCCCTGGCTTTCTTTGTTAAGACTAAAAAAATATTGCAATTTATCACCCACCAATTCCTTGTGTTGCTATACGCAAATAGGGATTGTCAAATGATCTGTAACTACTTGGATTCAGATAACTGTTGAACCAATTGTTATTCCAATTATTATTTTGCCCATACAAAAATAGGGGCAGTTTAGAGCGTTACGTTGTTATTTCTAAATGTCAATGAGTGCGTTATCACAACAACAGGAATGAAGTTGCTAATTGTTGATAACGATGCGTTGAATGCCAAGGTTACTAAAAGTCGAAACGCCAAAAAGCGAAGCCAAATGGATCCCTGTCTGCTTCCAATAATGGGCTTGGTGTTAACCCGCATATGCCCTTATCCATGGCAACCTTTCTAAATTCTATCAAACAAAACAACATTTCAAAAACAACACCTAACCACACTAACTTAAATGCCAGAATAATCAATCCATTCAAGTTTTACCCCGGAGCGTCAGTCGTAGGCTGTTAAGACTGCCATTGCCCGGCTGCCTTTCCGTACGTTTGTATCGTTTTTGGTGATCCAGCAGAAGCCGTAAAACAAGAATCTTGCATTGGCTCACTGGTTTTGTGTTTAACCTCAAACCGTTACCGTTTGCGGAGTATCCTTGGAGTACCTGCAACTATCCTTGGAACAAGCGACCTAAGGAGCGATTACTTCTTTGACCCTTGGGCTGAGAAAGCTCAAAAGAAAGCATGAGATAAATCCAAAGATCCTAATAGGTTTTCAAAGATCTCAGCCAGTAAGATGGGCAAAAACGCCTACAGCATCTTCCATCTTAATTAGGCAATAACCAATACTCTAGGGATAGGATTAGTTGCGGCTGGCATCCGTCGATATGCCGCTATCTTAAATTTGGTGAGGGAAATGAAGACAATCAGGCAGGCGTAGGAATCGATACCGATGAAGGTTGAAGTGGAATAGTTGCCAC
>JBEGQX010000031.1:0-6960 GCA_041180805.1 Planctomycetota bacterium | reverse complement strand
AGGCAGCCTGCGGAGATGTTGAATTATTGGCGCAATTTGGTGGATGCAAAAACTCACCCTGAGATGGAAAGCAAAGCTTCTGAGGATGCCTTAAAGGTTCTTGCTGATGCATCCTCTGTAGAATCCCAGAAAACCCAGGCCTCTGTTCTACAGGGAATTATTTTGAGAAATCAGGGTAAATATGCTGAAGCTAAAACTGCCTTGGAGAAATTGCTTCCAGCGATTGATTCTGCTGATACCGCTTGGAAAAAGAGCGCGGAAGCAGCATTGGCGGAATCCAAAGATCCTGTGGGATTCTATCTGGATCTTAGCAAAAAACAGGAATCGATGAACTTGTTTGATGAAGCTGTAGGTTCCCTTGGTAAGGCAATTAAATTGTGTGATGCATTTGCACCAGCCCGCAAGGCAGAGTTGTTGGCAAATTCCAGTTTAATGAAAATGGAAAGGGCCATGGCCAAGGCTGGTAGCAACCTCAAAAAGGATGACCAGCTTTTGAAGGATGCAGCCAATGAGGCTGCGGAAGCTGCCAAATCCAAAACTGCTTTGGCATTTTATGCGCAGGGCAGGGTTGCCGAGGTTCGTGGGGATATAATTCCCGCAATCGAGGCATTCCGAAAAGCTGTTGATGCAAATCCGAAACTTGATGCAGCCGGGGTGAAATACAGGGCTGCTCTCATGAGAATGCTTAATGGAAGCCTTCCGAATGTCTCCAAACCAGCCCCAAAGGTTGAACCTAAAAAAGAGGTTTCTTCCTTGTTATTTGAGGAGTTGGTTGGATTTACAACTGCTTTGTATTTCCAACTTCCAGAACCGATTGTAGATGCCCCCAAGATTAGTGCCAAGGAAGCCCAGGATTTGGCAGATGCCATCCTGAAATCGAAGGACGCATCTTTTGTTGAAAAAGCCCAGGCATATGGAACCAAGGGGTATTGGACTAAGGCCCTTAAAACTTATGTTGATGGAATCAGGGAAAAGATTGGGCCCGTTCATGCAGAAAATCTAAACAACCTGTTGAAGAATCATCCCGGTTTGGAAGGTGCTGCTGAACCTGTTCAAAACAATTTCTTGGAAGCTGAAAGGTTTTTCTCCAGCGGATTAACGTTATATTTTAACAAAAATTTCGCTGCTGCTGAAAAAGCTTTTCTTGCCGCTGTGGAAAATGAGAGGCAGGATGCAAGGTACCATTATTATCTTGGTCTGGCTCGACTTGCCCAGCAAAAGCCGGAAGCGGTTGAATCATTTGAATACGCTTCCATGAAGGAACGACAAGGCAAGCCTAGCAGGGCAGCGGTTAGCAAATCACTGGAAAGGGTTCAGGGCCCAGCGCGTTTGGAGCTGAATCGTTACAGAAACGCGCCACAACGCTAAGTTGGATTTTAGTCCTTGGGCTTTCTGAAAAAAGGATCGCTTAAACCTTCGAACTCTTCTAAATCTTTAGGATTGGGAAAAAATTCTTTTTCCCAATCCTTTATTTGTTCCGTGGAGAGTAATTCCGGTTTGTGAGGTACAGGGGCATCTTTTTTGGGTGGTGGGCTCTCTAGCAGGTGAAATTCAAAATCCAGACATGCCATGGGTGTGGCACCCTTGCTTTTGGCAGCCTTTATAATTCGCTTATCATTCGACACTACTGTCCATTCTTTAGGAAAATCCAATCTGGCAAGGTGATTTTCAATCCACGAGTCAGCATCTATATCCTTTGAATATTCGACCTTTATTTGTGGATATTTAATGGGGGTTTGCTTGCCAGATTTTTCATGGGAGCCGCCATCAAAAACCAAAGTAACTGTCTCAGAAGTTTTGCCCGATTCTTGCAATAGTTCCTGAAGATGTCTCGCAAGCCAGGCCCTTTCATTAGCCAAAATATCTGGGGGTTCATCGAGGCGTAATTTGCGCAAAGCCATCAATAAATTGTAACCATCTATCAGGTAGGGCATATGCTGGTCATCCTTTTCATAAGAAGATTGTATGCCAAATTGTTAGCGGGGTGGAATATGTCATGTAATGTTGTGCTTTTTGACATAGATGGAACATTGTTATCAAGTGCAGGCGCGGGGAAAGCCGCCTTGGAAAAATCCATGGCCTCCCGTTTCGGGGTGGAAAAAATCGTTGATGGTTTAACCCTTAGTGGTAGAACGGACCGGGCAATTCTGCATGACCTTTTCCGAATGCATGAAATTCCATTTTCTGAAACAGGTTTTCAAACCATGTTGGAAGGTTATTTGGAACATTTGCCCGAATGTTTAAAAAGTGTGCAAGGCAAGGTTTTACCGGGGGTTGATTTAATATTGGAAAAACTGTCCCTAGACAGTGAATTTCAGGTTGGGTTACTCACAGGTAACTTACGCAAGGGCGCAAAAATTAAATTAGGGCACTTCGGCATTAATGAGTATTTCTCATTTGGAGGATTTGGAGATTTTCATCTTGATCGAGATGATGTGGCTCGTGAAGCACTGAAGGAAGTGCAGGAAAGGTTTGGCTCAAAGATTGAAAAGTCTAACATTTGGGTCATTGGAGATACCCCGCTGGATATCCGGTGTGCCAGGGCGATTGGTGTAAAAGTAATGGCGGTTGCCACAGGTTGGCATGGAATGGAAGAATTAAGGGGGCATTCTCCTGATGCCCTTGTGGAAAACCTTTCTGATGCGGATGGCTTTATTAAAACCATCATGTCCTAGGTGTGTTTTTAGCCTTCAAAGTGTCAAATTAACATTGCGAATGTGCGGAAAAACCGTCAGGATATAGTTGTCAATCATCTCTTAAAAAGAGGCCGAGCATGTTGCGAAGACTATTTGCCGTACTGTTCTTTCTTGGCTTTTGTACAGCGATTCATGCGGATTATTTTTTGATAAGGGTAGACCTTAACAAACCATTGCAAAAAGCAGGTTCGGCAGCGCCAACCCCCGGAGTCGGACCTGGTGGCCCAGGAGGATTTGGGCCTGGCGGGCCAGGAGGTAGTCCTCTTGCCCCAGGTGGAAGCAGAGGGCCAGGGGAAGGTGGACGGCCCATGGCCCCCGGTATGGGTATGGCTCCCCGTGGCAGTGGCGACGGTGGAATATATGGCGGTGGCTTTTTAGACAAAGGTGAGTTTTCCCTGAACTCGAGATTTGTGTTTTCCATTGTTGAATTGACAAAAAGGGAAGTTCTGAATTTACCGCAAATCGTCGTCGATGAAAGCAATGCCATTGGAGGCTCGGGCGCCGCAGGTGGATTACCATCCCCGGCCGGCTTGGGAGATGGTGGTGGGGCAGGTAACCCCGCGGGTGGACCAGCAGTGCCGGCTGGATCAAATCTAAAGGCTGCTTATTGGGTTCGCTATTTACATCCGTTTGGGGTTGCTCCCAGTGCCACAGGAAAGACCTGGGCTTTGGCAACTTCCGATACAAAATTTGATGACAAAGGCGTTTTATTTATTCCAAACAGTTCCATGGAATTTCATCGGATTTCTGAAGATGTTGGCGGCAAAATGATGGCCATGCCACCGGTCAATAAATATTTCCAAGATCGAATGAGTGCGGTGAAAGATAAGACTAAACCAGCCAACCTTCTTCCTGCCATTCAGTTTGCTCTTGAGCATGGCTTAAACAAGGAATTTGGCGAAGAAATGGAAAAGCTTGCCAAGGCTGATCCGAAAGGCAAGGATGCCGTTGTGGCTTCCTACCTTAAAACTAAAAAACAGGTTGAAGAAAGCCTGCCAGATGACGGATCTTTTAATTCCTTTGCCGCCAATTTTGCTGGCTTCAATACCCTGGGAGACAAACATTATCACGTCCTTCATGATGGTTTGCCAACCGATCCGGAAATTCTGGAATGGATCAAGCAGCTAGAGCTAAATTTCAAGAATGCCTATTATTGGTTTTCCATGATGGGTGCCCCACTGGAGATTCCTAAAAACAAGCTAAAAGTTGTTTTAATCACCAAGCCGGAAGTATACCGGGAAATGTATCTTGCCATTCTAGGATCCCGAGCCAAAACTCAGGGTTTTTTGGTGCCCAGGGAAAGACTTCTTGTTCTTTGCACAAAACGATTCGACACGATTTCTGAAATGTTATCCGTAAAAAATAAAGAATGGACCACGACTGGCTATGATTTTAACCAGATTCTAAGTGGAAAATCAGGAGCTGGCTATCCCCCAACAGGGCAGATTTTGGATATCAGTTACGCTTCCACATTGGCTATTTTGAATAAAACATTGGAGCGTGAAACCATTCAAAATACAGTTGGAAATCTGGGCACTATTCAACTTTTTTACGCCAATGGGTTGTTTCCTAGCAGTGTACTTTTGCCAGACTGGCTCTCGGAAGGGTTGGGGTCGGTCTTTGAAACGCCGTTTTGCTCCCCATGGATGAATTTTGCCGGGCCAAATTCCTTGCATTTGCCGAAATTCCGCACGACTTACAAATCAAAGCGCAATCCCAAGGAAATGCTTGCGATCATCGACCGCTTGTTTACCAGCGATATTACGGTGGAGGAATCCAAACGCGCCGAAATCGAGCAGATGCGAACTGATGCCTGGGCGTTAGTTTACTTTTTGGTTAAGAAGAAAACAGCGTCTTTCCTCGCATATTGTAAAGATCTCGAGATGATGCCACGCGACATTCCTTTGCGCGGGGCGCAAATGCGAAAGCTTTTCACAAAACACTTTTACAAAGCTGATCCGGATTTGAAAAAAGCTGAGACTACTTTTGCACTGGAATGGATCGAGTTCATTTTCACGGAAAATCTGGAAGGTGAAAGATTCTTTTCAGAATTGCGACGCATCCAGGATGAAATGTTGAAAACACAAAACCTCGATGCTGAAGTGGATCCTACCGAGAATATGCTTTTAAGGTTGCTGCTTACGGATACTGTTCCTGCAGGTGGAAACCCTGGAGAAGCAGGTGGCCCCGGCGGTGTTCCCCCGGGTGGAGAGGGGAGGCCAGGTGGCGCCCCCGGTGGAAGCAGATAGACTAATTTCTAAATCCCAATCCCTTTTTCAGGCGATTCGGAATTAGCCCATTCGTTAACGGTTTTCCAGTAGGCATCGGAAACTCTCTGCGCCACAGGGCCAGGTCTTCCGTTGCCTATTTTTTTACCATCCAGCGTTGCCACAGGCAAAACACCACATGTTGTTCCGGTAATGAATAGCTCGCTTACTTTCTCAAGTTGGTCAAGGTGAAGGGATTTTTCCCGGAGGGGGATTCCCTCTTTGGCGCAAACGGAAAGAATATGATCCCGGGTGATTCCGGGGAGAATCCATTCACTGGTGGGGCTGGTATAAATGATTCCGTCCAGTACCCCGAACAGACTTGAGTGGGCAGACTCGGTGATGGTTCCATCCTTCAAATGAAACAATACCTCATGGCAGCCCGCCTCTTTGGCATCCTGAATGGCAAGGACATTCGCGAGAAGGTTGGTTGATTTTATGTCGCAATGATCCCAACGAATATCAACACGGGATAAAAGGCCAATCCCATTTGCGCGCATATCCGAATAGGGGTCCTTGAATTCCTGAACATAAAGGAATTCAAAAGGTTTTGTGTCTTTTGGGAATGCATGTGCCCTTGGAGCTGAACCCCTTGTGATCTGAATATAAACAATCGCATCTTGGAATTTTCCAAATTCGATGGTTTGCTGAACCTTCTGATCCAAGGCATTCAAATCGACTCCATGGATGCGGACTAGCTTCAAGCTGCGATCCAGCCGATTGTAGTGGCCTTCCTTGAGCCATTGTTTACCCTTGTGGACCCAAAGAACTTCATAAACAGCGTCGCCAAAAAGAAATCCCCGGTCCAAGGCGGAAACCTTAGCTTCCTGCAATGGGATTATTTTTCCGTCCATGTTTGCAAATGCTTTTGGAAAACTTGTGTTAGCCATTTTTGATTTCCTTGTGCTTCAGGGGAAGGTGTATGGAGAATTTTGTGCCTTTCCCAAGTTCGCTTTGCAGTTCCATTCGTCCGCCATGTCCTTCAATGATTTTTCTTGTAGTTGGTAACCCAAGGCCGGTTCCACCCTGCCTGGTTGAATAGAACGGCTTGAATATTTTTTCCAGGCTGTCTTTAGATATACCTTTCCCTGTATCGATGATGCTTAAAATCAATTCATTGGAATTTGAAGTGGCCTGTATGGTGATCTCGCCACCGGAGGGCATCGCTTGTTTTGCATTGAGCAATAAATTCAAAAGCGCCTGTTTGAAAATTTCTGAATCCAAAGGCACCAAGGGCAGGTCTGAGGGTAAATAACAATTGATCTTGATGTGATCATTTTTCGCCATGGGCGAAAAGAAATCGATAAGTTCCTCCAAAGGTTGACTCAGGTCAGTGGGTTTTAGATGAAGTTCCTGAAGTCGGGCAAACCTGAGGAAGTCGTTGGATACATCCACCAATCTTTCGCATTCTGTTTGAAGGCGGTGAATGCGTTCTTGGGCCCGGCGCTCCCGTTGGGATTGTGGCTCACTGAAATCTTCTGCTAGAAGCTGCAGATTCAGACCGAAAGTGCTTAAGTGATTTTTGATTTCGTGAATAAACCCACCGGCTAATTCAGCGAGTTCGGAGTATGGGTCACTCATGAAACCCCCTGTAGAAAAGGGCCTGCAAACATGCAGGCCCATATTCCAGAATTACGAAGGTAGTGGAAGGAAATTAATCCCTGTTATCACCCCTGCGGTCACCTCGATCGCCACGATCTCCGCGATCACCACCACGGTCACCGCGATCACCACGACCCCTGCGGTCACCTCTGCGGTCCCCGCGGTCTCCGCGATCACCCCTGTCGTTGCGTTCCCTGCTACCGCCACCGTTATCGCCTTGGGGGCGTTCGGAAGGAGCAGGTTCAGGAGATGCGTTGGGGTTTCTTTCTCTTAAGATTACCTTTCGGGAAAGTTTCACACGGTCGTGTTCATCGATTGCGATTACCTTCACTTCAAGGATATCGCCAACCTTGCAAACTTCTTCCACCTTGGAAATGTATTTGTCATCAAGTTCG
>JBEGQX010000030.1:0-11709 GCA_041180805.1 Planctomycetota bacterium | reverse complement strand
TGGGATTTGAACCCACGGTCGGGTTTCCCCGACACCGGTTTTCAAGACCGGAGCAATCAGCCGCTCTGCCACCCCTCCGATCTAACTATTTTCCGTTTTAAGGGCAACTTTGCCAAGGCCGGTCCACAGGATTTTTAGAAGTTTATTTGTCCCGGCCAGAATCCTGTTTCTTAAGCCAAAACTTCCTGGATTACCTTGCCGTGGTCCATCTCGATTCGCTTTCTACCCGGAATTTCTAACTTTCTCAGGTCCATTCCCAGAAGATGCATGATGGTGGCGTGGATATCCGTCACATAATGGCCGTCGCCCAGGGCGTTGTAGCCAAGTTCGTCGGTAGCGCCATGCACATGGCCTTTTTTCAGGCCGGCTCCCGCCATCCAAATCGTGAAACCATTGGGATGGTGGTCTCTGCCATCCTTGCCACCACCGCGAAGCTCCAACCCAGGGGTGCGTCCAAATTCGGTGCAGAACACCACCACGGTGTCTTCCAAAAGGCCGCGCTGTTTCATGTCCATCAGGAAACCTGCCACTGGAAGATCGATGGTTGCACACAGCCGGGTGTGGTTATCTTTCAGCTTTTGGTGGGAATCCCATACCCCGTAGGAGGAGGGAAACACCTGCACGAACCTTACGCCTCGTTCCACCAATCTGCGAGCGGCCAGCAGGCGTTCCCCCGCCACCTTGGTGGATGCATTATCGATGCCATACATGCGTGAGGTGAATTTGGATTCGGTTGTGAAATTCATGGCCTCCGGCACAGATTCCTGCATTCGAAACGCCAACTCATAGGAGCGAATGCGGGCCAGAAGTTCCTGGTCGTTGGGGTATTCCGCTGCGGTCAGGCCGTTAAGGCGATGGATCAACTGGTATTCGCGAATTTGCTCTGCCTGTGATTGATTGGCCATGCGCTGTCCAAAAGGCAGGGGATTATTAGGATCAATATTGATCGGAACCCCCGCATGCTGCGGGCCAAGGTAAAGTCCATCGATGGATTGCCTGGTATCTGGGCGGGTGGGTCCGCCAAGCACGGCAAACTTCGGCAAATTTGAATTCAGTGTGGAAAGGCCGTAGTGGGCCCAGGCACCGATGCTGGGTTGTGGTTCATCCAGACGGTGTCGCCCGGTGTGAATCTGGTTTTCAGCGGCATGGTCGTTATCAGTCGTCCAGATATTGCGGATGAAGCAAAGGTCATCCACATGATTGGCAAGATGCGGCCACCAGTCAGTCACCTCGATGCCACTCTGGCCATGTTTTTTCCAGCCGACCTGCATGGGAAAAACTGTGGGGTAGACATCACGCACATTAATTTCCTCGGCTGGCACCGAGCGAAAGCGCTTTTTGTGCAGAGGTGAATTCACCGGGTTTTCAAAGGGAGTCTTGTCAAATGTTTTACCCGCATACTTGTTAAGGGCCGGCTTGGGATCGAAAGTTTCCAAGTGGCTGTATCCACCGGAAAGGAAGATCCATACCACCGACCTTGCCTTGGGAGGGTAATGTGGCATGCCGGTGGGTGCTTGGGAAGCGGCGCGTGCAATGCCATCTTCAGCAAGCATGGCTCCAAGGGCCATACCGGTGAAACCCATCCCAAGGTCTGCAAGAAACGCCCTTCTGGATGCATGAAAATAAAGAGGTCGGTTCATGGCATCACCTGATGGATAGAAAATCGTTGTGGTTGAAAAGCACTCTTACCAAGGCAGCCCGTGTCTTATCATCGGGAGTTTGGCCAAGGAAGGTGTTGCAGTTTTCCCGCTCCGCATTGGTAGGTTGCCGGTTGAGAATCAATTCGAAGGCGCTGCCAATAAATTGTATCTGGGTGGCATCTGTTGGCAGACCACCCATAATGCTGGCTGCAACATCGGAAGAAAGCTGGTGTATCAACTGGCTATTGGTAAGGGCCAGTGCTTGCTGCGGCACAATGCTGCGGGAACGGCGGTAGCAATCCAGCGGGTCCGGGCCATCAAACAAGTCCCCCATCACGCCCTTGCCACCACCATCCGGGTAGATGCTGTAATAAATACTCCTGCGGTAGGTTTTCAGGGCCTCGGTGTTTTCAAGTTCTTGCCCACCAGAGGTGTAATCCAATTTGCCGGCACAGGCGAGAAGGCTGTCGCGAATAACCTCGGTTTCCATGCGCCCGGAGTTCATGCGAGCAAGCCAGATGTTTTCCGGGTCGTTGGAATTTGGGTTGCCCTTGGAAGTTCTTTTATAGGCGTTACTTGTAATGATCAGGCGGTGCAGATGCTTCATGCTCCAACCGGATTCCATGAATTCCACCGCCAGCCAGTCGAGAAGTTCCGGGTGAGATGGGGCTTTGCCGTTTCTGCCAAAATCATGCACGGTGGCGACAAGCGGAGAATGGAAGTGCCAGTTCCAGACATGATTGACAGCAACCCTTGCGGTAAGAGGGTTATTGGTGCTGGTAATCCATTCTGCCAGTGCCTTTCTGCGCCCGGTGCTTTGGGCGGGGTAGATGTTGGTGAAGGGGGTATATGTTTCCACGAGTGCCGGATCTTTCGAGGCGGCATCTGCCTTTTGAAATTCCAACTTTGCTTGTGCCAACTGCTTGTTAGCCGCATCCAACGCTGTCTTGCGTTTGTCCTCCGGCAGCCATCCGGCATCCGATACGGCAATTTCCGCCAGTTCCAGCGTGGCCTTGGTGCCTGTCAGCCTGGCTTGCCTTTCAAGTAAGGATGCCTTGCGCTTTAAGTCGGCAATATTTGCAGGTTGCGGTTTTGAATAACTGGCCTGCTCTGCAGCAAGGCGTGCCTCCATATCCAACAAGTATTCCTTTGCAGCTTGCAACTTTCCTTGTGCGGCTGCCACCCTTCGCCGGGGAAGTTCATATTCTTTCTTTGCAAGTTCCAGCTCTTCCGCGGCCTTGCGCAAAGCGGGGCTCGCCACCCTGCAAACCAACAGTGAATAACCTGGCTTCATGCTATATTGGGAAGCTTCCCACCCATCTACCCCGATGATTTCTTTCTGATCGTGATGAGCCGGGCTTTCAAAATCATAGCGGATGGAGTTTTTTTCATTCGCATTCACTGAAGCAGGCGGGGAAATTTGAATATCATCCAGCAAAACCGTGCTTTGAGCATGCACATCAAAGAATATCGGTTTCTTGGGGTCACCCACTGGGTTCCAACCATTCAAGGCCACCACTGCATTATCGACCAGTTTTTTATCATCCTTCAGTGAGACGACAGTAAGCAGGCAATCATCACTGGACAGACGGATGATCATGGAAACCTCAAAAAGGTTCTGACCCTGGTTGAAGTTGTAGTGCCCGGCATCAAAAACAGTGAACGATTTTGGCTTGTAGGAAACAATCCTGCCTTTTTCAAAACCCACATAGGTGGCGGTTAGGCCTTTGGTGGAATCCTTCGAAAGTTGCATGTTGAACTTGGCATCTTCCAGAATGTGCAGCTTGAACCTGAAGGTGGAACCATCCACAAGCTGGGAAAGGCTTTTCATGCTGTTTTGAATGATGGCCCTGCCATTTGAGCCCGCCAGAAGCACGGAATGTTTGCCCTGGATGGCACCATGCTGGATTGCATTGGCTGGGTCTTTGGAGGCAAGGTTGTAGGCTTGACTTGCTTTGGCTAGTAGTTCTTCCTGTGCCTTTGTAGGTTGCAGAGGAAGCGATTTTACCCTGGCAAGTTCGGATTCTGCGCTGGCAATGGCAGCCTTTGCCTCCTGAAGCATGGTTTGCCGGATAGAGGGGCGTAGGGCCGGGCTGATGGTTTCAGGGGGAAGTGGAATGGGTTCTATTTTAGGGGCGCCAAAGGTAAACACCGCGGGCATGTGGGGTGGAACAGAACCATGATCTTTCACCCGGTTGCGTTCATCTCCACCCGTGTAGAACCAGGTGGGGGCATCCGGTGTTTTGTCGAAAACCCGAACCATGCCCAGGCGCTGGATTTTGCGAAGGGTGCTATAGTTGTAATCTTGAAAGGCACCGGGGTCGGCTTCACCGGCAACGCGATCCTGCCGAACATAAATGGGTTCGAAGAATGCCCGGAAACCAAAATAATCCTCCTGACGGATCGGATCATATTTGTGGTCATGGCAGTGGGCACAATTGAAGGTAAGGCCAAGAAACGCCTTGCCAGTGTGTTCCACAATATTGCGCATCCAGTCGTTGGGGTTCAGGGCATACCAGTTGCGAACGAGGTAACCGGTGGCCACCGAGGTATTGTCATCGTTGGGGGCAATTTCATCGCCGGCCAGCATTTCTCGCACCATGCGGTCGTAGCCATGGTCTTGGTTGATGGACCGGACAATCCAGTCGCGCCAGCGCCAGATTTGCGGGGCACTGTTCCAAACATCGGGCACATTGCGCCTGCCGTACCAATCACTGTAACGCCAGATGTCCATCCAATGGCGGGCCCATCGTTCGCCATGGCGTGGATCCATTAGGAGTCTATCGACCAGTTTTTCGTAGGCATCGGCGCTTTCATCCGTGATAAAACTTCGTAATTCCCTGGGTGTGGGTGGTACCCCCAGAAGGTCAAGATAAATACGCCTTACAAGGGTGCTTTTATCTGCCAAAGGGCCCGCGCCTAGTCCATGAGATTGAATGGCACGATCGATGAAAAAGTCCACCGGGTTGGGTGAAGCTCCCTTCGTATTCGTAATTTGCTGCTTAAGCGGTTTTTGGAAAGACCAGTGTTGTGAAGGGTCCGTCGGCAGAGGTTCATCATTGGTGGTGAGGGCGCCTTCGCGGATCCATTGCTTAAGTAATTCAATCTGCCCTAAAGAGAGCGCGGCACCTTCCTTTTCAGGAGGCATGCGTTCCCTGCCCTGGCCAAGTACCGCCTGAATAAGCAGGGAATTGGCTGCATCCCCCGGCACAATCGGGGTGCCATTCCTGCCGCCCTTGCGAATAAAACTTCCATGATCCAGACGAAGCTTTGCCTTTTGAGACAGCGCGCCATGGCACGAGGCGCAATGCGCTTCGAAGATGGGCTTTACCTGTTTGGCATAATCCACCGTTGCGGCCCCTGCCGGGCCAAGGCAGCTAATCAGGGTGATGGCAACAAAAAGGCGCATAAGGGAACGACTTCCAAGGTGGGAATAATTATTAATTGTATCTTTGTTTCAGATATCTAATCAATCTGGAAAATCACTGAATTCGCAAGCTTTGGGATTTGAAATACCTTTATGATTGGTTTAAGGCTTGTTGCAATATTCCTTTTTGTAAACCCTCTTGCAATGGGCCGGCGAGGTTGCATCGCCCAAGCGTTTCCACGTCGGTTTGGTTGCCCAGGCCAAGCAGGACACAATCCACCTCGGGAAATCCAAGCACAAAACGAATCGCGGCTTCGGGCAGCGACATTCCTTTGGGCAGATGTTGCAGCAACTTGCCGGCACGCTCGCAATCTTTTTGAAATAGTGCCAGTGGAAAATACGGCGTGGTCAGGGTGTGGGCGCTGGGAGGCTGCATGGCCAAGGCACCGCCTGCCAGCACCCGGATTGCAAAAACACGAACCCCCATCGCCCGTGCCCGTGGAATTTGCATTTGATAATCCATCTCCACAACGCCATCCGGAACCTTGATGGCGGCGCTGGGGTTCAAAAGATGAAACGGAATTTGCATGGCATGAACTTTGCCTGTTTCCAGAACAGCCAGATTGCACTCAGGAACGCCGGTCGCCGTGATTGCGAGATGCTTCACCAAACCTTCTTCGCGCATCTGAAGCATGGCATCCAAAATTCCATGAGGTTTTAACACTTCATTCAAGCCAACCGATGCGGCAATATCTGCCGTGGCTGGAGTGATGGCATTGTGCAGGTACAGTAGATCGCAGGAGGATCGTTTTAACCGTTTCAGACTTGCGAAGACCGAGTCACGCACGGCCTCCAATGGTTTGTTCAACTGTTCCGGGGCAAGACGAACCTTGGTGGCTATGTTCACCGCTGGGTGACCCAACTTTTGCAGTGCAATGCCGATTGCTTCTTCTGATTTGCCAGCCCCATATCCTGCAGCGGTGTCGAGCCAAGAGATTCCGGCCCGAAGCGCAGCTTCCAGAACCAACAACTGTTGGTTCTGGTTATCGCCTGTCATCAATGCACTTACAGGGCCGGCACCCAGTCCGATTCGGCTGCTGAATTCAAGCGGTGTTGTGTTCGGTGAAATGGGTCGGTTCGTTACCAAGAAGGTTCACCCCGGTGTTGGAATAAATCAGGGGGTTGGCTGGCGGCGGGGGTTTTCCTTCAGATAGGCAGCCAGAGTTCTTCCAAGCCCGGCACCAATCTTGCCATAACCTTCCGTGGTACAAACAATGGAATTCCACGCGGTTTCCAAGGTCAACGAAATGGTGGAAGGCCCCGTGTTGGCCCTCACCCAGCCACTGCTCATTCTGCCCCGCTCTTCCTCCGTTTTTACATAATTCGCAAAATGATACTTCGGGTCCAGCCGAAGCGGTTCGTGGATCCGAGGTGCTGCCAGTTCCAACCAGCGCTGGTAGTTGCGAAGGTTGATGCCTTTAAGGTTTTCAAAGCCGAAGGGCCCAAAGAAAAAGACGGGGTCATCGGGTCCGGGATTGTGCAGGTCGATGAACACATCCAATCCGTGGCGCTGGTGAATCTCGCGGATCCGTTTTTGCGCTGCTGTCACTTCTGGATAAATGGGTTCGCTGGCCCAGTCGCGGTTCAGGTCGCGTGGGTCGGCATCCTTGCCACCGGCACCCAAGGTCACATTATCCACATCCATGATTGGAATAAAATGGATGCAAGTGTTCGCACGCATGGCAACCGCAGCGGGATCATCACCACACACCCATTCGATAAAACCCTTGCCAACCCAACTTCCACCGCTTTCCCAGGCGTGCTGTCTTGCATTTACCCACACCTGGTTGGGAGCATCGATCGCCCCCACACGGATGCCAGGCACGGCCCTTCCACCACGGGTTTTTGCCAGTTCAAAGCGTTGCGATTCTAAAGCCTTTGCCGCCAAAGAGGCCAGTAATGCCTCTGCGTTGGTGGGAACAAAAGGAGGGCCCCAGGCCATCCAGAGAACATTGCTTTCCGCTGTTATCCGATAGATGGCAATCTTTTCCTTGGTGAACTCTCCCTTGGGGGAAGGCTTCCATTGAATGCCATCCAGGCTGATTGATGCGTGCTTTGGCTGGCACCAAGAGGCGTTGAGAATGTTTTTGCCCAGATAGGGTTTCGTTTGTGCCTGTAATTCCAGTGTGAATTGCTGGCCGGGCTTCAGGCCCTCCACACGAAAGTACCACCAGCATGGCCAGCCCCTGCCCTCACGGATGGAAGGTTGGATGCGAAGCGTGGCTGTTTGCTGATTCAGGCTTATCACCTCTGCGTTGCCGCCTTCAAAATCGGTGCGTACCACGATCTCCGCCCTGCAGGGTGAAAGCGCACCCCACAGGAACAGGCACCCCAGGCTGAACAACTGCTTCATGCTTATTCCGTGCGAAACTTGTAGATGGTGGAGCTTTTGAAAGTATCACCCGGCTTCAAGACCGTGGATGGAAACGAAGGCTTGTTGATGGCATCGGGAAAATGCTGGGTTTCCAGGCATAGTCCGTAGTACTGGTTGTACACCGAGCCACCCTTGCCCTTGATGGAACCATCCAGGAAGTTGCCCGAGTAAAACTGCAGGCCAGGTTCGGTAGTGTACACATCCATCACTCTTCCCGATGTGGGTTCCTTCAGGGTCGCGGCAACGGCTTTCAGATCTTTGCAGGAATCTTCCAGCACATAGTTGTGGTCATAGCCAACGGGTTTGGCATCGATCTGGGTGATGCGCTCGCCAATCTTCTTCATCGAGGTGAAATCAAGCGGGGTGCCGGCAACAGGTGCCAGCTTTCCGGTGGGGATAAGTGTTGCATCGCCAGCCGTGTATTCCCTGGCGCTGATCTTCAGGTAATGATCCAGAATGGAACCCTTGCCTGCGCCCGCAAGATTGAAATAGGCATGGTTGGTCAGGTTGATGGGTGTGGACTTGTCGGTGGTGGCGGAGTAATCAATGCGAAGTGCGTTGTCGTTATCCAGCGTGTAAGTAACCGTCACACGAAGGTTGCCCGGGTAATTTTCCTCGCCATCGGGGCTGGTGCGGGTGAAACGAACGCCTCTGCTGTTGGGTCCAACGATGGATTCCGCGGCCCAGATGTATTTGTCAAAACCTTTCTTGCCGCCATGAAGCGAGTGCGCGCCGTTGTTGGCCGCCAGCGAATAATCCTTGCCATCAAGAGAGAACTTGGCATTGCCAATACGGTTGCAAACCCGGCCGATGGTGCCGCCAAAGAAGGGGTGATCACCCAGAAAGCCATCCAGGGAATCGAAACCGACTATCACATCGGCCAACTTACCCGCCTTGTCCGGAACCTCAAGCGATTGCAGCGTGGCCCCAAAAGTAATCAGTCGAACCTTCATGCCCTTGGGATTTACCAGGGTGAATCGCTCGACCAGTTTGCCATCCTTGGTTTTGCCAAAGGGCTCACGAACAACTTCATCAGCGGCACCGGAAAAGGTTGAAAGCATAAGCAGGCCCGAAAGAGAGAGGAAAAGCCGGTTCATAAGAAGGGAACCCCCTTGTAATAAGGAAAACCATCTGGATTGCCCTATGATGAAGCATAGGAGAAACAGTTACAAGCAGGAAGATGGCGAAAATCAAATAGAGGGAAAGACTTGCCATGGGAAGCACTCAGGGAGACGCAAGACCGCTTGCGGGCATGGTGGTACTGGACTTGACTCGTGTTTTGGCCGGACCCTTCGCCACCCTGAACCTTGCGCAACTGGGGGCGACTGTCATCAAGGTCGAGGTGCCGGGCACCGGGGATGACAGCAGGCATTTCCCACCTTTCAAGGATGATATATCACTCTATTACAGCTCTCTAAACTACGATAAAAAGAGCATCGCCCTGGATCTGCGCAAGCCCGAGGATCGAATCATTTTCGATCGTTTGCTTGCAAAGGTGGATGTGCTGGTGGAAAACTTCCGCCCGGGCACCATGGATAAACTTGGCTATGGTTTTGAGGCGGTGCATGCGAAGCACCCGGCGCTTATCTATGCCTCGGTCTCCGGGTATGGGCATAATGGCCCGATGGCCTCCCAGCCTGCCTATGACATGGTCGTGCAGGCGCAGGGTGGAATCATGAGCATCACTGGCGAGAAAGATGGCGACCCTGTGCGGGTTGGTGTATCGATTGGTGATCTGGCAGCCGGGCTTTACACGGTCATTGCCATTCAGGGAGCGTGGATTAAAAAGCTTCAGGGGGCAAAGGGCTCCCGCATTGATATTTCCATGTTGGACTGCCAGGTTGCCCTGCTGGAAGGTGCGCTTACCAATTATCTTGCACTGGGCAGGGTGGCGGTGCCGCTGGGTTCTCGTCATGGAAGCATCGCACCCTTCCAATCGTTTGCCACCAGGGATTCGCGTATGATCATTGCCGGGGGAAATGACCGGTTGTTTGCCCAGATTTGTGAATCCATCGGCGCCCCTGAACTGGCTTCCGATCACAGGTTTCTTACCAATACCCTGCGAATTCAGAATGTGGAAGCGATGGCCGGGGCACTCGAAGTTAAATTAAGGGAAAAGACCACCGCGGAATGGGTAGAATTACTAAGGAGAGCCGGTGTGCCCTGTGCCCCCATCCAGAATGTGGGGCAGGTTGCACAGGATGAACAAGTATTGGCCCGAAACATGATTGTTTCCATGCAACATCCCCGGTTTGGGGAGTTTCGAACAGCCGGGTCTCCGGTGAAGATGACGGGTATGCCTGAGATACCGCAGCATCAGCCACCGCCTGAACTGGATCAGGACCGCCAGTGGATTCTGGATTGGCTGAAGAATTAACCATAATCTCCATGGTGGGCGGATGAGTGAAAGCGCGACAGACTGGAACTCAAAAAAAATCCGTGGAACCCTTCACGCCTATGTGGCGTTTGACTGGGGCGAACAGATAGATTTGAACCTTTGCTCCCGGCTTCTGGAGACCGAGCCTGCCCAGACCAGCAAACCCGGTTTGCCACGCAGAAGAAGAACGCCACTTTCGATTGACTACCGCCCCGCCCCGCTGGTGTGCATGCTACCCATGGCAAGTTGGGATCTTCAACCGCTGGGCCGTGTGGAAGCCGCTGTTGAGGTGATTCTGTTTGATTTTGCCACGCTAAGCCTTTCTTTGAGAGTTCCTTTTGAACTTACAGCGAATGAGTTAACCACGCTGGCCAGCGAACTTTCCACACCCGGGGTGCTTCCCAAGCTGGGTCGGGAGATTCTGGAGCCACTCTTCAAGTCTTTGCAGGTGGCGATCCGACAGCCAAGATGGAGCGAGCTTTTTGAGGAATACTTTGTCTTTCAATTTCATCCGGAGAATTCGCTTCCCCCGGTGGAGATGTTGCTTGCGCAGCATGGCTCATGGCTTGCCGGACTGCTAAGGCTCGAGAATTCGCCGCTGGCCAAGGACGAGATTGAGGAATCCCTGAAGCAGAGAATGCAGTACTCGCCCAACGATCTGTTGGTGGTGGATTGGGCCGCGGCAGTACTGGTGGATTCCGATTGTGAGGAAACCCTGCAGGTCATCCAGTTTGCCAACCTGCAACTGCTGCGCTACCGATATTTGGATGACCTTTTGGATGTGGAGATGGCAAACACATCTCGCTGGGCTAGCTGGCCGACCCCGCTGGGTAGATTGCTGGGCGAAGGCCCCAGCCGAAGCCTGCGCGAGTTGGGGGCCCTGAATATCGAGGCTTCCAACCTGTTCGAGAGGGCGGGTAATGTGCTGAAACTTGTTGGTGATATGTACCTTGCGCGAACCTATCGCCTTTTGGCAACTCGCTTTCATCTGCCAGCCTGGGAGGGAAGTATCAAGCGCAATCTCGAGGTGATTGAGGATGTCTATCGTGTGGTGGCAGATCAGGCTGCCACGGTGCGTGGGCAGATGTTGGAGATCATCGTTATACTTTTGATCGCCATGGAGTTGTTCCTGTTCCTGTTTGGATGGAAGTAGAAACGATGGTTTCAAGAATAATCACCATACTGGTTTGCCTGATGGGATTAATATCGCTTGGCCAGGCACTATGCCAGCAACAGGCCGGACCCCCGTTGCTGGGGCAAAAGCTGGAAATCCTGCTTCCCAAATGGGATGCCAACAAGAATGGCAGGCTGGATCGTGCGGAGGTGGAATCGCTGCTGAGGGATGAATCCATCCGTGGTGATGATGCCGCGGCACTGGCATGCGCCCACTTTTGGTTTTTGAAAAGCCCCGCGAAGAATCAGGCCTCCATTCAGGAAATTACCTCACCCCTGAAGGAATCCCTGGTGATTGGCTTGGGAAGCATTTCGATCACCTTTGACCTGAATCGGGAATACCTGTTTTATAAAACGCACCTTGCCAGCACCAACTTTGATGTATTTGGTCCCGGTTCCCCAACCTTGAAGGGCATCGCCCAGGGCCATTTGGGAAACTGTTTTTTTGTTTCCATGATGGGTGCCATGGCCAATTGCAACCCGGATGGCGTTCGCTCGATGATCACCCTAAATGAGGACAAATCCATTACCGTGAAATTCCCGGATGGAAGATCCACCCGCATTGTCCGCATTCCTGATGCACTGATCGCATTAGGTTCGCGCACCGGTTCGCAGGGAATCTGGCTGAATGTGCTGGAAGAGGCCTATGGCGAGGTTTACAAGACCAGGGCGCTGGGCGATTCTGCCGTGTTGGGTATAGACCGGCTTTCCCGCGGAG
>JBEGQX010000029.1:0-18717 GCA_041180805.1 Planctomycetota bacterium | reverse complement strand
AGCTTGCCACGAATGTCCGAAGCGTTGATCATATGAAGGCTTTGAGCGAGGCTTGAAGATTGCATGCGTTCGCATTCGCAGACACTTTCATTTTCAGGCCGGCCAAAGACCCTGAGAAAAGGCGATGACCTGTTGTAACTATTGTCGGGTAGCGCCACCGCGCGGGTTCCCGCTGGCAGGTTGGCAAAATCTGTCTGCGTTCCCGCCAACTGGTCAATGGAATCCAGCATCACCTCTGCTGGTAACCTTCTTGGGTAATAACGGGAATAGTTTTGGCGATCCCCCAAATTATCCTTGTTGGGGGTGGAGCTTAACTGGTAGGCATGGGATCGGGTAATCGTCTTTACCAATTCCTTAAGATCAAAACCACTTGCGATAAAGTGCTTCTCCAGTGCCGCCATCAATTCCGGGTTGGAAGGCGGATTGGAATCACGGATGTCGTCCTCCGGTTCCACCAACCCCCTTTGGAAGAAATGTTTCCAGTAACGGTTCACCAGCACCCTGGCAAAGAAGGGGTTCTTGGGGGATTTCATCCATTCAGCAAGTCGCAATCTGGGATCTTCATCCGCGGCGATTTCTGGAACTGTGTCGCCAAGCGCGGCTGGCTTCAGGGCCAGACCCGTCTTGATATTCTTTGCCGCAGCCATTCCCCGCTTGTGAAAAATAAGATCTTCTCCGCGAACACCGGAAGGTTTTCGCCCCACCTGGGAAAAGAATGCTGACAGCGAATAGTAATCATCCTGGCTCCACTTTTCGAAAGGATGATGATGGCACTGGGCGCATTGCATACGCACACCAAGAAACAACTGAGCCACATCCTCGATCTGATCCTTGGGTTCCTTAACCCGCTTGTACCATGCCACAGGCGGGTTCCCTATCACCTGCCCCGTGGCAGCCAGCAGTTCGCGAACAAACTGATCGTAAGGTTTGTTGGAAAGAAGACTGTCACGCACCCAGGCATGAAACGCAAAGTTGGCAACCATGTCGCTGGCATCATCCCGCCTGTTTTTCAGCATAGCGGTCCATTTATTGGCAAAAAAATCGGCGTAATCCGGACTACGCAAGAGTTCATCAATCACCTGATCACGCTTGTCCGGACTTTTGTTCGCAAAAAATGTTTTAGCCTCTTCCTCGGTGGGCAATCTTCCAGCAATATCCAGTGTCACCCTGCGCAAAAAAGTCGAATCATCGCACACGGGGGAAGGTGGAACACCAATCTCTTTCAGGTTGGCAAAAACCGCATCATCCACAAAATTCTTGGAAGGCGGCACAGAATCCACCCTGGCGCCCAATGGAACAGCGGCATTAAATACCGCCACAAATCCCTGATAACGCACCATCACGGAAACTTTGCCGGGAATGTCCAGGGCCTTGACCAGCCCTTTTTCAGACACATCCGCCATGGCTTTTTCGTTGGATTCAAACAATGCCAAATCGGTTACATCTCTGGTGCTGCCATCAGAATATTTCGCGATGGCTTTAAGCTGCTGACTGCTTTGGGGTTTAAGCGAACCTTTTTTAGGTTCAATCTGCATATCCACAATCTTGACCGCCCCGGGGCCATCCATGGGCGCCCCAAGAAGAATCCATTGCTTGATAAGAGCATAGCCGCTGGATGACTCTGGAAGCCTTGACCCGCCCTTGTGAGGCATTTTTCCGGAAGCCTTTAGCAAAAGCAGGCTTTGATCCGGAGAAGAAAACGACAGCCTGCGGCCCAAGCTTTCCTGAACAATATGTTCGTAATCTTCCTGGGGTTCGAAACCAAGCAAAGACAATTGAAACCCATTTTGCCCGCCGCCAGCCTTGGCATGACACAAACCCTGATTACAACCGGCCCTGGTAAGCACAGGGGCAATGTCGTTCACAAAGCTGATCTTTTTTTCTTCCGCCAGCACCACCCCTGGCTGACCCAGCAACCAACCCATGACGACCAAAACGGGGAGGACAACTTCCGCCAGCAATTTCTTGGACGAGTTAGAATGATGAGAAGGCATGGTCTTTGCCACTCCGAATGATTTCTTTTGGAATGTCCAGATACGGCGGGATCATAAGAATCTGGACAAATACTCAATCTTTAAGTCATAAAATTATACCACACTCACCTGCATGGCACACAATCCAAAAAGAGGTGAATAATCACTACTTTGGTGACTTATAGAACCTAAGAAAGTAAATGATCTGGAATAATGATTAAAGTTGCGGCCCGGTTGAAAAGCATCCGGAATCAATTACGGCTTGAAGTCGGCTGGAAGCTTTGCACCCGCAAGATTGCAATCGGATAGGTCGGCCTGGCTAAGCTTTGCACCAGTGAGATCTGCCCCGGAAAGATTTGCCTTGAAAAGGTTGGCCCTCATAAGGTTTGCATTAACCAACACCGCACCTGAAAGGTTGGCATTGGAAAGATTGGCCCCCACCAAATTGGCGTCCTTCATTTTGGCATTAGTCAAAACTGCCTGAATGAGACGGCAGCCAAAAAGATTGGCATCCGTAAGGTTGCAACCCGTCATGTCTGCCTTGGTCAGGTTAGCCTCAAAAAGGTTCGCACCCTGAAAATTGGTATTACAAAGCCTGGCTCCAACAAGGCTTGTGTTGGAAAGATCGTTACCCGACAAATCCTTGTTGGACAAATCAAAATTGCTCATGATCTTTCAAAACCCTTCCCTGCTGGTAATGCAACACCTATTTTTATTATCCGAACCAATATCGCTCTTAGCAAGCTTCAAAAACTTCTCTAAAGATCGACCATTCCCAAAGAAATCAGCTTTTCCAATACCTGAAGCCCGTCAGGGCAAAATGGCTTTTCCTGGATTAATTCCTTTAACCGACTTAACGCCACGAACTCTCCCTGGACCACTTCCTCTGGTTGCAGACGGAATGGGCCTTCATGTTCGCAACGGAACACTTCGGCAAACACGACCGTTTTGTCATCCTCGTAACGAAACGGGAACAGAAACTCTGGTTTCAGTTCAACCCCCAGTTCCTCGCGCCCCTCGCGAAGCGCACCCTGGTAAAAATCCTCACCCGAGCTTACCACTCCCCCCGCACACATATCCCAATAAGAGGGAAAAACATCCTTGGTGGAAGTTCGTTGATGAATAAATATCTCGCCTTTGCCGTTGAAAACGACCAAATACACGCATCGGTGCGGAAGTCTGCCAATTCGCATTTCCCTGCGAGTGGCAAGCCCCACCACCCTGCCCTGCTCATCCAGAATGTCCACCATTTCCTGAACCATGGTTATTTCCCCAAAGATGCGGCAAGCTTTTCCACTTCGCCCACCATGCGGTCCAGTTGCTTCAATCCCATCCCCCAGAATTTTACATCATTCAGGTCTATTCCCATGCGGGCAAGCAAATCCACAGGCGATTCCGAACCACCGCGAGAAAGCATGTCCATGTATTTGGGAACGAATTCCTGCTTTTCCTGCTCGTACTTTTCCACAAGAGCCAGCACCAGCAACTCGCCAAATGAATAGGCATAACAATAGAACGGCACATGGATAAAGTGGCCTATGTACGACCACCACCATCCGTAATCTTCGCCTAACCGCACTGAATCACCAAACATCGGGGCATTAGCCTTAAGCCAAAGCTCGTTGAACTTCTGGGTGGAAATCTCACCTTCCTCCACCCTGGCTTTGTGAATGGATTGTTCAAAACGGGTTAAGACCACCTGCCTGAAAACAGTGGCAAAACTATCCTCTATCTTGCTGCAAAGCATGGCCAGTCGAACTGATGGATCCTGATAAACCTCGAGAATGCGTTTGAATACCAGCATTTCCCCAAACACACTCGCCGTCTCGGCTGTGGTTAGCGGGGTATCACATTGCAGGTACCCCACCCTTCGGGAAAGATATTGATGCAGACCATGGCCCAATTCGTGGGCCAGAGTTGCCACATCACGCAACTTGCCGGTGTAACTCATCAGGATATACGGATGCGCGGATGGAACCGCGCTGGATGCAAACGCACCGCCCCGCTTGCCGGGACGCATTTCCGCATCGATCCAGTTCTTGTCGAAGAATTCATCGATGATCTTCCCGGCATCGGGAGAAAACGCCCTATAACTTTCGCGCACCAGTTTGGCGGCATCTTTCCAGTCCATATGGGGCATATCCTGCTGGATGGGTGCGTAACGATCATAGTCCTCCAAGGATTCCAAACCCAATAGCCTTTGTTTGAGCTTGTAATAACGGTGTACGGTACCCTGGTACTGCTCCACCGATTCCATCAAAGCCTTCACCACTCCGGGTGTGGTTTCATTGGCAAGATGACGGGGCATCATCGGGTCTTGGAACTTCCTAAGTTCACAATCATGATGATGATCCATCACCACCGTATTAAACAGGTAGGTCAATAATCGTGACTGATCCTTCAAACCCCGGGTGATTCCATCGGCTGCCATCTTTCGAACAGACCTGTCTGAATCATAGAGCCGGGCATTGATCTGTTGAAAAGAAACCTTCTCTTCCTTCTCACCCAATTTTAGCGGATAAGTCATCGATGAAGTGGTCTCATCAAAAAGGCGGACAAAGGCGGACCTGCCCGTCAGCCCCTTGATATCGGATATTTTTTCCTCCGGTTCGGAGAGGTAATGATCTTTCCAGGCTCTTTTCTGTTCCAGGAAGTGCTTGAAAGCTGCCAGTTCAGGCTGGTTGATCAGAGCGTTTGCGATTTGACCTTCCACCTTGATCCATTCCAAGTCGAAAAACAGAAGGTGCTGGTTGGCCTTGGTGCGGGCTTCCCGGGTGCGTGCCACCAGGGCGCCATGGGCTGGTTCATCTGATTTTCCGGCATGGACCAGCGATGCAAAAATGGCGGGTTTGTCCAGCACTTCGTAGAGTGCCTCCAACTCGCGTACCGCGCCTAGCAAAACCCTCGCATCGGATGGCTTTAGCGATGAAATGACATTCCGATATTTTTTCTCAAACTCAACCGCCTGTTTCAGGGATAGATCCATGTCCGCCGCAAGCTTGGGATCGTCCAAGCCTTTGTAAAGATCACCCAGGTTCCAGCAAACACCTTGCGCCCCACCCATGGTTTCAATTGCCATCCTAAATTCTCCAATACTGGAACCTAATCTGTGAATCGTTCGTTCTTTTCCCAGAGGGCGGATTGAACTCCCGTTTTCATTAATAGATGGTCCACCAGCCTCAAGATCACTTGTTCCTGATTAGCCGAGGAAAAGATTTCTGCCACAATCTCGGATTGCATACCCTCATCAAGCCTGTTGGTGGAAAGGGAATGCACGGTAAACCTGCCATGTTTGTCCAGAAAAGACCGTACTTCATCGCGAATTTCAGCCTCGGAGCTTTTGGTGCAAACCACCACGATCTTGTAGCTAAGGTCTTCCTCGGAAAATCTACCATGATGCTGCACATAAGTGGACAAAGGCCTGAAGACAAGATGCACCACAAGAACACTGACAGTGGCAAGCAAGGCAAATAGCAGATTGCCCGAACCACATAATGCCCCGATGGCAGCAGAACACCAAAGCGTTGCGGCCGTGTTCATGCCACGCACATTAATACCTTGCTTGAGAATCACCCCACCACCCAGAAAACCAATCCCGCTGATGATGTAGGATGCAATGCGTGTTGGACTGCTGGTGTCATTCAGCAACGGGGTCAAGGCCATGAACATGGAACTACCCATGCAGACCAGAGCGTTGGTCCTAAGCCCGGCGGGGTGCTGGCGAAACTCCCTTTCCAGGCCTATGGAAAGCCCCATTCCCATGGCAGAGTAGACATTAACGAGGAACTGCCAGTGATCCATGAAAGCCTCGAACACTTTTCACGCTAAAAAATCAGGATGAAATTAATGGCATCATCATGACATTTTCTATGATAATGCTATTTCATCGGTTTGGCATTGCGCGAGAAGGATTCTTCATGGATTGGATCATACCTTTAATCACCCTTACCGCCATGGAAGTGGTTCTGGGAATTGATAACATCATTTTCCTTACCATTCTTGCGGGAAGACTTCCCTCCAGGCAACGCAAGGCCGCCCGTCAGATTGGTTTGATCCTCGCCTTGGGAACCAGGCTTCTTCTTCTTTTCAGCATTCAGTGGGTGCTTAGCCTGAAAGGCGTGGCATTCGTATTGCCAGAATGGACCTTTAAACTACCCGAAGCGCGTGAAGTAACTTGGAAAGATCTGATTCTTCTGGCTGGTGGAGCCTTTCTGATCGCCAAGAGCACCATGGAAATTCACCATAAATTGGAAGGTGCGGAAGAAGGCAAGCCGGAAGTCACCCATGTTCAAGGCGGCCTGACCTACCGGTTTCTGATCACACTTGCGCAAATAGCATTGCTGGATATCGTGTTCTCGCTGGATTCGGTGATCACCGCGGTTGGCATGGTACAGGATGTATGGGTGATTGTTGTGGCAATGCTATTTACCGTACTGATCATGCTGGCGTTTGCCGGCCCGGTTGGGAACTTTGTAGAAAGGCACCCCACCCTGAAAGTTTTGGCACTTAGCTTTCTCATACTTATCGGCGTGGTCCTGGTGGTGGAAGGCATGGGTCAGCACCTGGACAAGGGCTACATTTATTTCGCCATGGGTTTCTCGTTCGTTGTGGAAATGCTTAACTTGAGAGTTCGCAAAACCACCTAGACGACCAGTGGCCCAATTCTTTCCCTGGCAGTTCTGGCGGCAAGGTCAGGGTCTTCCACAAAGGGATACAGTTCGATCGTTATCCAGTCCTTGTAGTTCATGGCACGAATCGCATGGATGGCTGCCTTGAAATCAATGGCGCCTTCCCCTGGTACCAGGTGATGGTGAACACGGGTGGCTGAAATATCTTCAAGATGGAAATGACGAATGTGCTTTGCCACACGGGGTATGGTGGTCGCTGGGTCATCATTGACACAGAAGGAATGGCCAATATCAAAATTCAGGCCAACATATTCCGACTGAATATGCCCCATGAATTCCAGAAACTGATCGGCTGTTTCAATCAGCAAACCGGGTTCCGGCTCGATGAGTAGCAGTACCTTTTCCTTTTCAGCATGCTCAATCACCGGCTTGAGCATCTCGACAAATAGTTTCAACGCCTGGCCCCAGGATGCCCCGGGTTCCAGCGGTCCACCCGGTTCCGTGGTGATACAAGGCGCGCCAAGTTCCTTTGCCAGGTTTAATGTTCTTATGGTGTGGTCGATGCGAATCTGGCGGTAATGGCGATCAGGTTCAATCCACGATGGATACCAGTAGCGCTGCCTGGGGTCGTTCACCGCGTGCATCATGAATGCATTAATGTTGGAGATTTGCAGCTTGTTGGATCGCAAAGCCTGCCGGATAGCTTCTTTTTGTTCCTCGAGAAGGAATGCGGGCCAGGCATGTGGCACATCGGCCATGATTTCAATTCCCTGATAACCCATGGCCGCCACCCGACGCGCCGCCTCGGCAAATGAGTATCGAAGGTATGCGTTGCTGCTAAAGGCCAGTTTCATGCTCTTATCCTTACCTGATCAATGCTTTTGTTTGCCTGTCTGGAAATGTCGACCATCCCCTGAATAAAATTGGCAGCCTGCCGAAAGTCTCTTCATGAATTTTTCTCATTATCGGTGGATGTGGCATTCGGGGCAAGAAAAAGTCTTGAAGTCCAATTGTCATCCCAGCGACTACAATGATTTTAGTAGCTAGGAACTTTCTTGGAAAACAACATGACCAGCAACAAACAGCCATTCTGCACGATTGATGAAGCCCTGGAAGATCTACGCCAGGGGAAAATGATCGTGGTGGTGGACGACCTAAACCGCGAGAATGAGGGCGATCTTGTGGTTGCGGCGGAAAAAGCCACACCGGATGCCATCAATTTTATGATGCGTAATGGTTGCGGCCTCGTCTGTCTGGCCATGTCCACATCCATCTGCAACCGGTTGAACCTGGATCTTTTACCATCGGCGCTGCCAGATGGAATGGGCACACCATTCACACCTTATATCGATGCCAGGGTCGGAATCACCACCGGCACCAGTTCCTTTGACAGGGCCAGAACCGTACAAGTGGCCATCGATGATAATTCAACACCCGCGGACCTGGTGCGGGGCAAAGGCCATGTTCCTGGATTGAAAGCGCGGGAAGGCGGGGTTCTTGTTCGCGCAGGCCACACGGAAGGCAGCGTGGACATGGCCCGACTGGCTGGCCTTAAGGAAGCCGCGGTTATCTGCGAGGTGGTAAACCCCGATGGCAGCATGGCCCGCGTGCCAGACCTTATCCCCTACTGTGAAAAGCACAACCTGAAAATGTGCACCATCGAGGACCTCATCAAATATCGCAGGCAGAGGGAAAAGCTTATTCGCAGGGAAATTGCCCTGAAACTACCCACCAAGTTCGGCGTGTTCGACCTTTTTGCCTACTCTTCGGTGGTGGATGCGGAACCGCATCTGGCCCTATGTGCAGGCGGCGTTGGCCTTATGGAAGAGGGCATGGTCGCAGAGCAGAAGGAACCTGTGCTGGTTCGAATTCACAGCCAATGCCTGACAGGCGATATCTTTGAAAGCCTTCTTTGCGATTGCGGTTCTCAGCTTCACCATGCCATGCAACAAATTCAGCAGGCAGGCAAAGGAGTTCTTTTGTACATGCGGCAGGAAGGCCGGGGGATCGGACTCCTTTCCAAGCTGAAGGCCTACAAACTTCAACAAGAGGAAGGATTGGACACCGTGGAAGCCAACCAGAAACTTGGCTTCGGAGCAGACCTCCGACACTACGGTATTGGAGCGCAAATCCTGAATGACCTGGGTGTGAGGCAGATTCGCCTTCTTACCAACAATCCCAAAAAGATTGTCGGGTTGGATGGCTACGGCTTAAGCATCACGGAAAGAGTTCCCATCCAGATGCCGGCAAACGAAATGAACCTTCGCTACCTGGAAACCAAGAAGACAAAGCTTGGGCATTTACTGGATCAGGATCAGTTGAAAATCAACCTGCCACAGAAAAAGGCCTAGCCACCTTTTTTCATGGATGCCGGCATGGTAACGGCGCGGTGCACCAGCACCTCTTTGATATGCCAGTTGACTGGTTTGGCAGGATCAGAATCTTCCCTACCCTCAACCACGATGGTACCCAGAAGCTGAAACCTAGGGAAAAGCAGCAACATGCATTCGTAAGAGAAGGTCACTTTGTCGCCTTCCCTGGTGAATTTCGGAATGATGTTCGCTTCCACACGAATCCAATCCGAGCCACCCATGACATTTCCCGGAACCTTGTATTCCGTCATCGGCGAGAAGGCCAATTTAAGCTCATCAAGGATTGCCTGCTTCATGGTGGGGTCTGACCAGAATTTGTCAGATGGTTTGGCCAGTTTGCCGGAGAATAAATCCTGAGCTGTCCTTAGAAACAGCTTTTTATCCTCAGACTCATCCACTTGAAGCAAAGCCCCCGCAAGTGCCTGCAATTCCAAAGAGTATTTGGATTGGGTGGCACCCTTGAGCGCCTTTTCCTGCAATTCGCCCGGAAGGATCGCCGGCACGGCAAAGTTCCAGTTCTTGGTGGCCACTGCCTGACACCATTTCTGGGCGAACTCCGCGGAAAGAAGGGTCAGCTCCAGCTTCCTGCGAGTTTCCTCACGTGGTTTCATCTTTCCGGCCATTCCGGTTCCATCCAACAAAACCTGCCATTGTCGCCCTTTAAAAGCACCGGTGGGACTTTCCATTCCCAAAGCCACCAGCCCAAGATCAAACTCACCGTCAGGAATCTCGACATGGTAGACCAGACGAACAAGATACCCACCCATTTCATAGGTGGGCGAGGAGGTGCTTTTCAGGGTTAATTTGGTGTCGCTTCCGCCCGACTGTAGAAGGCGCACAATTTCCTTGCCCTTGAAATTGGAATATGGCCCCTTGGAAGAAGGGTCCGGGGCAATGTTGTAGGTAATTTCCAGAGTGGTACGCAGGTTCGCATCCTCAGCCGGGCGCGGCGGCTTTAATGTCAGCAAAAACGCCCTGTCCACCTCTCCCTGGGTAAGCAAACTCACCCACTGTCTGCCAAAGTAATCACCCTGGGCACGCACCGCAAAGTAGGTGGCCGCAAAATGCGCCAGATAGCAAAGGATAAGAATGGAGGTTATTCGAAGTGTCCAGATGGCAAGGGATTCGCCACCCAGGGTATTGTCGGAAGACCTTATGTTGACCAGAGCCCAGCCTGCCACCAGCAAAGCCAAAATGGGCCATGCAAGACTCCAGACCGGCATTAGCCAGGGAGTTCCCAGCATGAAGGAAGCAGCAAACCCGCCTAGAAATGCAACAGCATACAGACCACCCAATACTGCCGCCAAAATAGCGGGTATGGATAACGGCCTGTAGCCACTATCCTGGGCGATGGACATGGCATCTGATTCCGCCATATCGCCAGGATAGGAACTGAATTTTGCTGGCTTGCCATCACTCATGAGCCACCTCTCGAAAGGCAAGAAATTGCTCAGAACCTACTGGAGATGGATTATGCAGGTCTTTCCTGCACGGTATTGGAAGCATCAAGATAGATTTTGTCATGCAGGATTTCCTGAATGACAATCGCCATCTTGTCGGTAAGACGGGTATCGACAAGCGGTCTGGCACCCTGGTTCAGTGCCGCAAGGCGCTTCTGGATCAAAGTGGAGAGCTTGAATCGTCCGCCAACACGGTTCACGATGGCTTCTTCCTTCAATTCGTCGATCATTTCAAACTGCCTTTCCTAAAACAATGGTCGTATCAACTCTTTTATCTTATCAACTGCCTTGACAAGGTCGTCATTTACCACCTGAAAATCATATTCTACCGAGCGGCGCATCTCTTCGCGGGCACTTTCCAACCTTTTCGCCAGGGTGGCCTCGGTTTCGGTTCCCCGCGCCCTTAATCTGGCTTCGCAGGCATTCCAGTCCGGAGGTAACACGAAAATACTTCGGGTAATGTCGCCGTTTTGCCGAATCTGACCTGCACCCTGAACATCTATCTCGAGGATAACGCCCTTGCCTCGCAACCTGCGCGATTCCACCTCGGTTTTCAGGGTACCATAGAAATTACCATAAACCTCAGCCCATTCAAGAAAAGCCCCTTTTCCAGCCTCTTGCTGAAAGCGCTCCTTCTCCCAGAAGTAATAATCCCTGCCATCGATCTCACCGGCACGGATTTTTCGGGTGGTGGCGGAGATGGATACTTCCAGGGGCAGCGTGGAATCCTTAAGTACCTCGCGGACCAGCGTGGATTTGCCACTGCCCGAAGGACCGGAAATCACTATCAGGGGGCCCTTTTTGGGCCTTCCGGCATCACTCGACATTAAGAATCAGCTCCCGAATTCGCTCCAGATCACCCTTGATTTCCACCACATGGCGGGTAATTTCCACATCCCCCGCCTTGGAACCCATGGTATTCGTTTCTCTTGCCATTTCCTGGGTGAGAAACTCCAACTTCTTTCCAACCCCTTCTTCCTGACCCAACACATGCGAAAATTGGTCCAGATGGCTCCCCAGACGCATGACTTCCTCTGCAATGTCCGAGCGTTCCGCAAATATGGCTACTTCCCTGATCAGGTCTTGCGGGCTGACCGTTACGCCGGATTCTTCCAACAGCTTGCGCACGCGATCCAACAACCTATCGCGATAAGAACCCGCAACCGTGGGAACCAATTCCCGAACAGAATCCAGATGGCCCGATATTCGATTTCGAAGCACCATCAACTCGGCGGCCATGCTTTCACCCTCGGAAAGCCGCATACGCTGCAATTTATCGACCGCGACTTCAAGCACCGAACGAATCTGTGGCCAATCTTCTTCCAGGGATGATCGGCCAATCAGGTCTGGTTGAACCACGCCGGGCAAATTCAATAATTGCGAGCAGAGCACTTTTCTGGTCTCGCCATCCAGACCGCTGGATTCACCAAATTTCTGCAACTGTGACAGGTACCCGGCAAGCACATCCATTTGCAAAGGCATCTCAAAATTCTGGTGGAGCTTTTGCACCCTTAGCGTTACCAGAATGGTACCCCGCTTGATCTTGTGACGGATGACTTTTTCGAATTCGGATTCCAGGGCCAGATACTGGTCTGCAGCGCGCAAGGTGACCTTTAAATATCGATTATTAACTGCGCGCAGTTCCACCGCGATGGAAAGATGGTCGCCTTGGTGGGAAGATTCCCCAAAGCCGGTCATGCTATGTAGCATCGGCCAATAACAGCTTTTGGGCTGCGCCTCGACTAGTTTTTCTTGGATTCGCCCTTGGGAGCCGCCTCATTTTTGGGAGCTTCCACCGGGGCTTTCTTTTCTTCCTTGACAGCCGGTTTTTCCTGCTTATCGGACTTTTTCTCTTCTTTTTTATCCTCGGCGGGTGCCTTAGTCTCTTCCTTTACAGCACCTTCTTTTTTCTCGCCCTTGGTTTCGCCCTCGGTCTTGGCAGCACCTTCAGCGGGAGTGGTTTCGGTACTGGTTACCGCGCTATCAGCCGGGCTGGAAATGACGGTTCTTGGCTGTACCAACCAGATCATCATCACCACCAAAGCCACCCAAACACCAGCCACATAGAGGGTAAACTTGGTGAAGGCATCCGCCGTCTTGGAACCAAAGGCACTCTGGCCCCCAGGCCCACCGAACGCCCCGGCAAGACCGCCACCCTTGCCCTTTTGAATAAGGATCAGAAGGATGAGAAACACACTTACCAACCAAATGAGAATATTCAGCACGGGTGGCAAGAATTCCAGCACTGCAAACATTGGCATAAACATGGATTACCTGTCTTCCAATCGCTTAAACCCTAACCGAGCAACAGCAACGCCTACGGATTATTTATCAAATAGTATATATATGGATTCGCCACCCTGTGGGGTAGATTCCCTGATACTGCGATTTTGGCAGTGCCGAAAGCCCCACTAATAACATTTTCATTAAAAATTGGCCCACCACCCCCTGGTTTTTCGCAGTGTGTTATGATTAGGGTCATTCAAGGTTGGAATGATGGCCCAGCATCCTTCGGAAACAACCATGGCTGCCCTACCTCAGGATGATGATACCCTTTCAGACCTTCTTCTTTATTGGGAAGAGGAATACGAAAAAGGCAACAGCATTTCACCCAGCCAGCTTTGCGATAAGCACCCCCACCTGCTGGACAAGGTTCAGAAAGCCATCGAGGCCCTGAAAGCCGGAATCTGGAACCACAAGCTGGAACAGGATCCCCAGGAGGATTCCACCCGCGATTTTTACCAGTACCTGCAACTGCAAACCGTCCTGAAGGACCGGTTTCGCATCGATGAAATCATTGGTCAGGGCAGTCAGGGAATTGTCTACAAGGCAATGGACCTGAAGCTGGATCGATATGTGGCTATCAAATCATCCAGAAAAATCTCGAACCTTGAACCACTGGAAAAAGAATTGCTTCTCGAGGAAGCCAAGAAGATTGCGAAGCTGAAACATCCAGGCATTGTCACCGTTTTTGATATTCTCGAGTTCAAGGACACCTTCCTTTTTGTTTCAGAACTGCTGGAGGGCGGCGACCTGGCAAAGGCCATCCATTCCAACCGCCTTTCCCTCGATCAGAAACTGGGCATCCTTAGGGAGGTTGCACTGGCACTGGATCATGCCCACAACCTTGGAATTGTCCACCGAGACCTGAAACCTTCCAACATACTTCTGGATCATGGCCTTCGCCCCAGGATTTGCGATTTTGGGATCTCCATCTCACGGGATAACGATCCCGCATTAGAAATGACAGGTACTGTGGGCTTCCTGGCACCGGAACTTTTGAATGGGGCCACTCCCAGTGTTGACTCTGACATATGGAGCCTGGGCGTGGTGCTTTTTGAAACCCTGACCCAGGAACTGCCTTTTGATTGCCCCAGCACCGGCAAACTGATTGAGAACATCCTGCATGCCCCTCCCCGGCTTTTGGTGGATCGCCAACCGGATCTCCCCAAATCACTGGATGTACTGGTGCAGGATTGCCTGCAAAAATTGCCGGAAGACAGGCTGCCCACAGCCCAGGACTTTTCCCGCCGCATTGCAGACATCATGCAGGCTGATAAAAATCGCTTTAGCCGAAAAAGGCTGGCTTATGCAGGTGCGGGTTTTCTTGCACTGGTACTTGTCATTTCTGGCACCCTATGGAGCATTCTGGGCTCAAAAAAACCTTCCGAAATGGAAAAGATTCGTTCCAAACGACCCATGGAACTTACCAGCCAGAATCTGGAACAACTTAACCAGCAGCTTAATTCCCTGGACTACTGGGTTTCCCCAAAAAAGGAAAACTGGACCCAAAAACCCGATGGAACCTTCCTGGGCGACGGCGTGGGAACATTAGTGTTTAAAGAGACTTTACCTGTCAATTTCTTTATGAAATTTGAACTAACTGTTCTTGAAGGTATAAGACCACGGCTTTTGTTAAACTGGAGTCGTGGAGAAGGCCATATTTTGAAACTTTTAACCTTCGGTAATGAAGGTTTTTCAAGAAAAATAGGCATCCATGGTTCTGGGAAAAAATCAGAATTTGAAAACTTTTATCCATATACCTTAAACCAAAAGTTAAATTGCTCGCTTCGCCTTCATGACGGGTGCTTTGAAGCCCATGTAAATAACCAGTTGATATCCAAAGGCACCTATAAAAGGGCAAATAACAGCAATTTAGTGCTGGGTTTATCCACAGGTGATAATTCATCCCCCGGAAAACTGGAATTTTCCAATTTCGAGCTAACTAATATAGACTCTGCGAATCAAAATTAGCCTGTTTTAACTCATTTTCCCTTAGATCTTTTTTCAAAAAATCATCAACTATTTTGGCCGCCCAATCTTTTTTTATCGCATTAAAGGGAGTAGCAACCTGACTTCAAAGGATTAAAAATGTCAACGCTTAAAAAATCGACAAAAAGGTTTGGCTTCACGCTGATTGAACTACTGGTGGTAATAGCAATTATCGCCATTCTTATCGGCCTGCTGCTGCCTGCTGTTCAACAAGTAAGGATTTTTTCGATTAACCAAAAATGCAAAAACAATTTACGTCAAATTGGTCTTGCATTGCAAAACTACCATGATTCAAATGCCTGCTTTCCACCCGGCTCTGAGCGAATTAATACGGCGTCTGGAGAATTAAAACATTGTTGGATTACTTTGATCTTGCCATATTTAGAATATGAAAATTTATACAAACTTTATGACAAAAACAAACCCTGGAACGATACAACTCAAAACTATAAAGCAACCCGGGAAATAATTAGAAACCTTCTATGCCCTTCATCCCCTAATAGCGAAAGTCTTAAAGCAGATGGGACTTCGGATCTTAATTCCCCGGGTCTCAGTGATTATGCAAACCCCAGCATGGTTTCTATTAACATAAGGAGGCATGCTCCTGCGGGGATAATTAATAATAGCAATACCCCTATGAATGAAGTCCTTAAAGGTATTATTTCTTATGAAGGCATATCGATTAACACAATAACTGATGGAACGTCTAACACTTTGCTTGTGGTTGAAGATACCGCGCGACCGATGCACTATTTGGCCAATAAATTAAAAGCTAATCTTGATTACAAAACCTACGATGAAGGCTGTAACAATGCAAATGTGCCTGCAAGTGGATTGGTGATAGGTGCTGCATGGGCATCACCCCAAGTGAATGTTCCTTTACATGGATTTGATGATAAAGGCTTAACTTGCCCAGGTACATGTGTAATCAACTGCACAAACAATAATGAAGCATACTCGTTTCATCCTGGTGGCATGAATGCGCTATTTGCTTCTGGCAGTGTGCGTTTTATTTCGGAAAAAATAATGGCAAAAACTTACGCTAGCCTGATCACTTACAACGAAGGTGAAATTATCAATGATGCCGAATACTAAACCATATACCGTTTAGCCAGCCAAGTTTATTCATTGGTCAATTGTTGCTTTTACGAAGAGAAAATTATGTTATTTTACATTCATGGTAAATCTCTGCCCGGAAAAACTTATCTCCCACTCCCATAGTGCACTGTTAAGGCTTACCAGGTACATGTTCCATGGGTATCCGGGGTTGATGCGCTGGGAGCAGACCGATGATATTTTCCAGAATGCCATGATCCGGCTTCATCGCGCCCTGGCAGATGTACAAATTCAATCCGATAAGCATTTTTTCAATCTTGCAGCCGTGCAAATTCGCAGGGAACTTCTGGATCTTGTGAAAAAATACAAGGCAGAATGCAGCTTTGCTGCTCATCACCACACCGATTCCCTGAACCCTCATGTAGTTGGCGGCCTAGTTGCAAAGCAGTTCGCCCCAGAAAACGACCTTGAGAAATGGACCGCATTCCACCAATTGGTGGAAAACCTCCCCCAAGAGGAAAAAGAAGTAGTTGATTTGCTTTGGTACCAGGGGTTGGATCAGGCCAAAGCCTCTGAATTATTAGCCATCTCGCCCCGCACCCTGAGAAGACGCTGGCAAGCAGTCCGCATCAAGCTTTTTGAAGTGTTAAATTAAAGATGAACTATCCCTCAGGCCAAACCCCGTGCCAATGATCGAGCCGAGTGCAGCAGTTGTACTGGCCAATGAAACCGTGGAGATTCAAAACCTATATGGCCTCGACAACAAAACCTCACAGCATTTTGGCCGCAATTGCCTGGTTGCTCGCCGCCTGTTAGAATGCGGTGTTCGCTTCATTCAGTTATACAGTGGCGGGAACGAAGGCCCCAAGGCCTGGGATGCCCATGACGACCTGAAGAAGAACCTTGATCTTCATTGTGCCGAGACGGACAAGCCAATTGCCGGGCTTCTGACGGATTTGAAAAATCGCGGTTTGCTCGACAGTACCCTTGTCATCTGGGGCAGTGAGCTTGGACGCACCCCAACCGCAGAGTCTGGCAAAGGCGGGGACCACCACGCCCGTGGTTTCACCTTGTGGCTGGCAGGTGGGGGCATACGGGGTGGCACCATCCATGAGGAGACACCACCATCTTCCAAAATCCTTAACTTACACCATGCGCTAATTTAGGGGACCATGGCCTTAGAACAAATTAATTTTAGCCCAGCAGAAACCAATTAAAAAAAATCATGGAATTTCTGAAAATGACTGTTTTATGATTATCATGTTGTCCTAAGTCAAGATACAAAAGCCTTTTCCCAAACCATGAAGGCCAAAAATTTAAATTGTTTAGTGTGATCAAACTATCTACGCCTACGCCTAAAGTGTTGCCACCGACAAACGCGGCGATACCTTCGGACATGATAGCTGAAACGATAGCGGTAAAAATAATAATAACCATGAGCAGATTTTCCGCTTATTAACAATTCTGCCCCAACAGCAGAACTGACAATCATAGTCTTCAATGCGTTTCTCCGATTCATCGCGGATTCCTCCATTTGGTTTTATTTATCCACCCGTTCAACTCGTTTTCCATCTGTTGTAACAAAAAAGCATTTACTAAGCCCTTTGGGACCTTTTCCTTCAAACTTAAAGCCAATAGTCCTATTGTTTTCGTTGATCACGTAAACCGTATCGGCCGTAAACACTTCTCCTTTAGCTTTGTTGAGAGCATCAGACACGATTTTCGGAACCTTTTCCAATTCCCATTCGTTTACAAATTCCAAAATTTCGCCATCATTAGACACTTGGGCCTGAACATTTTTTTTGGCACGTTTGCCAGAAAGATCATACAAGCGCTCACCATCATTTTGACTTTTAAGATCTTCACCAAGGCAAAGCAAACGAGATTCATCTAATTTAAAGTTCGGCCATTTTTTCTGCACTGCCCCAAGTACTTTTGATGGTGTTTTAGTTGGATCTTTAAGAAGTATATCATATTCAACCATTTTACCTTCTTTTGTTATCGTTACGGTTACCTCATTATTGACAACATTCGTACCATCTAACTCATAGGCAATTTTTCCATCATCATTTTGAACCTCAACGGCTTTGTGCCAAACAGTTTTTCCAAATACTTGCGATGCTTTATTTAAGACAACGGGCGGAACCTTTTCGATTTCAATAATTGTTTCATCTGCCACGTGAAACTCCTTTTTAAAATTTATTTCAAAAGCAATGTTTTATTGCCATTAATTTATACTGTAATAGCATTTATCAAACCATACTTTTTTAATTTTATTGCTAAGTTTTTATTTTTAGCACCATCATGTACTTAAATTTTTGGAGTTTCCGTGCATTTATTTGCCACGGCAAACCCCACAGTATCATTTGATTTTTTTAATTTAGACGAACTCTCGGAGAGAAAATCTTTTGATTCAACCTAGCATTTTCTAGACTGAATGTTTTTTAAAACCTTGTTAACGACTGTTTCGCACCCAAGTAAAATCATATTTATCTTAGACGATCCAATTCCAAAGGGTTTTGATTTCAAGGAGTAACACTTGGCTGTGGTCTAGTCCCCAAAAGTAAATATTCAATGATACTCAAAACGAAACATTAAGCTTTACACAAGTTCTTAGGGAATATAAGGTTACGCCTTGTTTTTCCGATAAAGAATATATGCGCCCGGTAAGATTCGAACCTACGACCCTCGGTTTAGGAAACCGATGCTCTATCCCCTGAGCTACGGGCGCATAAATAGAATTTTATGCATTCCGGGCTATTCGTACAACGGTCGAGCCAAAACAAGCCACCATTATTTGAAATCCATGCGAATTTGCGGGCTATTGGATACTTTTGGTTCTAGATACCGCCTGTGCCCCACTGCCCATTCTGTTCATCCTCATAACTTTTGGGCTCATGAAGGGAATTACCAAAATTTTCCCTTTCCCAGCGTTCATCATCCTCTTCCTGATATG
>JBEGQX010000028.1:0-7332 GCA_041180805.1 Planctomycetota bacterium | reverse complement strand
TGAACGAAGGCGAACTTACAATGCCATGCTGCTGGCCATGGATGAAGCCATAGGGGTGGTGATGGCAAAGTTAAAATCAACCGGCCAGGAAAAAGACACCCTCGTTACTTTTATTAGTGATAATGGCGGGCCAACCATGGTGGGTGTGACGGTGAATGGATCTCGCAATGAACCGTTACGGGGAAGCAAACGTACAACTCTGGAAGGTGGAGTACGAGTTCCCTTTGTGGTAAGTTGGCCGGGGAAAATCAAGCCCGCCCAATATGACAGCCCCGTAATTCAGTTGGATCTTCATGCCACGGCACTTGCTGCAGCAGGGTTGGCCGAAAAACCCGAATGGAAACTTGAAGGGGTTAACCTCCTGCCATATCTTTCCGGAGAAAAGACTGGTGTACCGCACGAGGCGCTATACTGGCGGTTTGGCAACCAGAACGCAATCCGCGTGGGGGATTACAAACTGGTCACTTATGATGCAGCCGCTGAGGGAAAAACTGGTGGTAAAAATGTCATTGGGCCACGCCTTTACAACCTTGCCAAGGATATTCATGAGGACAATGATCTTTCAAAATCCATGCCTGAAAAGGTGAATGAGCTTCAAGCTAAATGGAATGCCTGGAACAAATTAAATGTAAAACCCAAATGGGGGGCTGAAACCAAAGCGGGTGGTGGCAAGGCAAAAAAGAAAAAAGAATCGGATGATTGATTCTTGCCCAATCCATGTAATCTTGATTGAAAAGTTGGTGGTTTTAAAAACATTGTTTCAAACTCGGTGCTATGATGATTAACAAAATATTTTGCTCATTGATTTTCTTGTTGGGTTCAGTGTTTGGGTTAGTTTCAGCAGGTTTGGCTTTAAGTGGTCAATCTTCCAGTAAACCGGAAAATTCCCCAGAGTTGGTAGCATTAACTGCAGCGGATGATAAAAGGGTTGCCGCCTTCAAAAATCCCACCAAAGAAGCACTTGCAGCCATTTTTTCAGATAACCTGCATTACGCCCATTCAAACGGCGTGGTGGATACCAAGGCTACCTTCGTGGATATTCTCACCTCCGGCAAAACCAAATATCTTGCCATGGATTATGAAAAAAGGGATTTCAGTTTTCCGGTTCCAGGTATGGCGCTGATGACAGGTCGTGTTCGAATTCGGGCACTCACAGCAGATTCCACCTTGGATAACGTGCTGAGTTTTCTGGCTGTGTGGAAATTTGAAAACGGTCAATGGCGTTTCCTGGCTTGGCAATCTTGCCGACTGCCAGCCCCTGATGGCAAAAAGTAACGGTGGCCAAAATGCAATCTGCCCCAATCCATGCATCAGAATGCGAGATTCAGCAACTGCCTTGGGGCAGTCTGCACTGGGTGGCCTCCGCAGGATTGGGAAATTCCACCACCATGACGGTGGGAATAGCAACTATAGCTGCCGGGCATACTAATCCCCGGCACCGCCATCCAAATTGCGATGAAGTACTGCATCTACTCGCCGGAAAAATCCGTCATACTTTGGGGACTAGCGAATATTTGTTGGGTCCGGGCGACACTATCTCCATTCCAATGGGGGAATGGCATAATGCCACTGCTCTTGGCGATGAGGAAGCCAAAATGGTTATTTGCTTTTCCAGCGCTGATCGCCAAACAGAGTTTGCATAGCAATCACAGAATAGCACTATTTTTCTTCGATTCATAAACCGGATAATTTTTGGCTTCTGACCAAGGGGATAACCCCTGCCTTTTTAGCCCACTCGGCGTAAACCGCTTTAAGCTTAGCCACGATATCCGGTTTCTAGTCGATAAGGTTTACAGACTGAGTGACATCCGTAGGCTGGCAGGAGAAGGACAGCAACGTGCGGCGTTATAGAACTGTTTGAACCGCAAGCCATGCGAGGCAAGTTTGTTGAGGTTAGGTGTGTTTCCACAAAGCCACCATAGCACCCCAGTGTGGCTCAACCCATGTCATCCACCAAGACAAGAATAATATTGGGCTTGGCGCTTTTGGTTCCTTCGGCCAAGGCAGGAAACATCAATTCCAATGCTATAAAACATGTGATAGCAAACTGGACACAATTTTCATGGGAACCTCTGCTAGTGATTTAAAAAAGCATTTCTGTCATGCTTTTATTTTTCGAAGCCGGACTTTGGATGATTCAAATGATCCGGAAACTTATAACCAGCCTCTAAAAATGAAATCAGGTCGGTGATTTCAGCCTTTGTAAGTGTGTTTATCATACCGACTGGCATGGGAGATATCTTGGAAACAGTCTTTTCCTCGACCTGTTTTTTTGGAATTCTGGTGATGCTGGTTGGGGTTAGTAAATTGGTGATCACATGGTATTCGTTATTTGCCTCTTTATCGATTACCCCGGTAATCGTGCGACCGTCATTGAGGAAAAGCCTGTGGTTCAGGTATTTAGGGTTAATTTCCGAGGAGGGTTCCAGAATTTGCTGCAGGAGCTTTTTCCCCTTATACCGCTCAAATACATTGCACAGGTCAGGTCCAAGGTTTACTCCCTTGCCAGCAACCGCATGACATTGATGGCAATTCGCCTTCATGAAGGCTTGCATTCCCCTTAGTAGCGAATTTTCGTCCTTCGATGTAACCAGATCATCAAAGTCAGCCATCATCCATTCTTTGACCAAGGCTGGCTTTAAGGATTTCAGCATTTTTTCAGCCTCCTCCTGATTTGGTGCGACAACCATATCTCCTTTCATGATGATCCAGTGTCCTGGGAAGGTGCAGACGTATGGGTAAATTCCCGGTTCCATGGGGGCATTGAAGCGTAATACATGAACCCGCGATGCCCGGGTGGGGCCAATCATCGGTGATGCATGCAGAATGAGATGCTTTTTTTGTGGGGGAATAAAGTCGGAGTTGGCATTCCGCGGGTCTTTGGCCATTTCGTTGCCAGCCATTCCCACCTCGGCCAGTGAACCCGGCTTTACAAACACCAAGTTGTGGTCGGTTGCATCGGAATTGGTAAAGATCAGTTTGACTGGATGGCCCGGTTGCACAATAAACTGGTTCAGGGAGAACAACATTCTTTCATGCAGGCAGCTTATGTTCACGGTCTTTAATGCGGGTTGTTTGTCGAAAGCTAGATCCTTGGTAGTTGGCGCTGGTTCGCGAATTTCATCCTTGCTGTTGAATTTTCGCATCAGGATGTTCACATCAAGCTTGGTGTTACCTTCCCAGAATGGTCTCAAGGTCTTTGAACCTAAAGACGAAATGATGGCGTATTCAAGATGTCCATCCCTGGGGTGTTTAAAAACATCCAGCATGGCTTCCAGGCTTTCTTTGGTGCCAATATAACTGGCGGCAATGGCTGCTTCCATGCGAACGATGCCATTCGAATCATTGGCGGACTTCCGCAGAAGTGAGCTGGAATCAGGGATTTTGGAATGCCAGTAACGTAGCTGCTGGGTTGCCGCGGCGCGGGCATGGTGATCCTCGCAGCTTAGAAGTTCGGCTAGCAATTTCCCATCAAACCCGCGTACCCAGCGGTAAGCCCATACTGCTTCCATTTGATGGTGGCGATAACGGGGCGAATCGTTCTTAAGCGACTTCACCCAGGTATCCAATGCGTTTAAAACTTCTGCCCGGTCGCGTTCCCTTAGTTCCCGCTTGGCCCAATAGCGGTAGCGATAATGGGGGCTTTCCAAAGTTTTAACCAAATCTTTGACTGCCATTTTTGAAAAATCCGGTGCTTCTTGCGGTTTAAAATTCTTTGGCGTGATCCGCCAGATGCGCCCCGAATGCCGATCCCTGCGTTTGTCGCGAAGGGAATACTGTGCATGACCTTTGACAGGGTTGTACCAATCACAAACATACAAATCCCCTCTTGGACCAAATTGAATGTCCACGGGTATGAAACTCAGATTGGTGGAAAATATCAGATCACTGACGTATTCCTCATCGTATCCGAAGGGGCCTTCCACCCATTTGTGGATTTCCACCCGGTTGGTTGGCTTGTATCGAACTTTGATGAAACAGCCCTGCAATTCACTGGGGAAGGTTTTGAAATCCACAAATTCCTGGCCACAAGTGCCAGAGTAGGCGCGCAGGCCTTTTGGGTTGGGATGCTGTTGGGGGTAAGGTGGATCTATCGCATGAAATGCGGCCGCATAAATTGGGTGGCTTGCCACATGCTGTCCCCAATCATCAAAGGTTACACCCCATGGGTTGGTGCTTGGGTAGCTTCCAAAACTGGTAAGCTTAAAAGTATCTGGTTCGTAACGGAACCAACCGCTGTTTTGCTGACGCACCGGACCATAAGGCGTTTCAACCTGGCTGTGATGAAAGATGGATTCCCGAAAAAGCAGGTCGCCATCTGGTGTCCATGCGAAATCGTGCAAGGCATGGTGAGAATCTTCGGTACCAAAACCACTAAGTACTATTTGGTGGATATCCGCTTTGTCGTCACCATTGGTATCTTTCAGGAATGTCAGGTGCGGTTGCTCAGAGACATAAACGCCTCCATTTCCAAATTCAAAGGAAAGTGGGATATGAAGGTCCTGGGCAAAAATGGTGCTCTTATCGGCTTTGCCATCCCCATTGGTATCTTCCAGGATAACTATTTTGTCGTTGGGTTCATTTCCGGGGTAAACATGAGGGTAAGTGTTGGAACAACTAACCCAAAGCCTGCCGCGGGAATCCCATCGTATCTGGATGGGGTTGGCAATCTCTGGGAATTGCTCCTCGCCTGCAAAAAGGTTCACCTCAAATCGTGGGTCCACCTTGAAAGCCTGAAGTTCCTTATCTGCCGGCAGCCATTCGTTGACACCACGAGATTGCACAACTTCCGGCAATATTGGAACATTTGAATCATCAACCTGGATGGGTACTTTTTTGCCACTGGCAAGATTGTGAATGCGGGTATCCCGGTTGGAAACCATAATGTCGAAATTTTGCATGGCTGGCAGGAAATCGAGGTATCCATAATCTTTGTTTCTGCCCCCAACGTAATAAAAGGTGTTTAGCGGACGATATCTTCTGAAAAACTGCTTGTCCTTATCGATAATGGCTTTCCTGAGCGTATCATCGATGTCTGGTGGGGTTTCCTGAACTATTTCGTTGAATAGTAACTCCGCAAAAATTTTGTGGCCTTCGCTGGTTAAATGGCAACCATTAAAAGTGTATTTTGAAGGGTTACTGGAAAATCGATCTTTCGTGGTTTCAAACACATCGATGAAGGCAATATGCTTTTTTCGGGCGATTTCCCGCATGGCATGGGTGTAAGTTTCAAGGTTTTTGTTGTTAAGGTCTCCAGCATTGCAGCCTTTGAGGTTGGCGTTTGCAGTTGGAGAAATCAGAATGATCTGCGGGGCGGTTTTTCCATTAAAAGCCTTGGAGGAAATGGAATCCAAATGGATTTCCAAATTCTTTCTGAATTCTTGCAATCCTTTCATTCCCGCAAAGGATTCATTAAAACCATAAGCTGCAAAAATAACATCAGCCTTTTCATGGGACAGATGTTGTTCAACATCCGCAAAATTGGCAGGCCTTGGTCTGGTGTCTACCTCATCGCCAGACCATGCCAGATTGCGGAATTTCAGCCCGAGATCAGAAAACCGTTTTTGGAACATAGCTTCCAGCCAGCCATGGTCTTGAACTCTTTCCAACAAGCTGTTACCGATAAAAACAATCTTGGCTCCTTTTTGAAGTTTCAAGGGTAATTCAGTTTCCACGGGTTTTGCTGCGTTGGCGCGTTCTGCGGTGTTTGCGTAGATCCCGAATTTGGTAAATTCTGCCGCAGGATTTGGTGAATCAACCTGAACTGCTTTCTTTTGCCGGTCTTTTTGTTTTGGTTGATTCTTTTTTATTTCCTGCGCTGAATATTCGCAGGTAAATAAGAGAAATAGCATCCCGAAACAGGTTGCAAAAAACAGGTGTTCAATCTTTAACATGAAATATTCCAAAATTTTATGGGATCAATTTAAATCGTTCTTCGTTTAAACATACTTGGAACAACTAAATAATGAAACAAGTTTGCAGTTAAAAACATTTAGGAATTCTTATGGTCAGGTTTGTAAATCCTTGCTTTTTAGCCATAAAGATTCCATGAGTTTGCAATCAACGAAAGAAAATAAATCAAAATTATTTGATATGATCGTTTGGTGGCAATTGATTATTTGAGAAGTTTTACCACCACATTGGTGTTGCTGCTTCATGCCATTCTTGCTTATCCAACTTGGGGAAAATTTAACCAGGAAAACTATGTTAGGAATTCGACAGCACCAATCATAGATCCCATGAAATGGAAGGGGTTTGATCTTCCACCGACATTGCTAAATCTTTATTTCATGGCGTTGATTAAGGGGATCATGACCTACTCAGGAAGCGATTTAAATTAGGTTAGGTAAAAAATACAACCATTTGTCTCAAATTAATGCCAACTTTGGCTGGAAACTATTGCATAATCCTTGGGGCTTTAGGAAGATAAATAAATGTAAATATTCTTACCTGCCTGCCCGATAGAATTTTTAACCTACCTTGATTTCCGAAATGAGCATGAAGATGAACAGGCGTAATTTCCTTAAAGGTTCTTCATCTTTAATTGCACTTCCGGTACTGGAATCCATGGGATACCGTGCTTTTGCGTCGGTAAAGCCTATGTATCCACCCAAGCGGATAGTGTTCCTTGGTTTTGGTTGGGGAATTACCAATGAAACCTGGTTTCCTGACAAGTCTAAGACAGGAAAGGAATACACCTTATCTGCCGGATTGGCTCCATTAGCCCGACATAAGGAAAATTTTACCGTGGTTCAGGGATGTTCCAACAAGTTTAGCAATGAAGCCCATTGGGGAAGCACATTCTGGCTGACAGGTGCAAATCGTTATTCCCAGCCCGGCCAGAGTTTTCACAATAGTATCAGTGCGGATCAAATAGCGGCTGGTTTTCTTGGTAAAGATACTCGTTATGGTTCTCTCCAGCTTGGTTGCGATAAGGCAAGCGATTCGGGTCATGGTCCCGGTGCCATGTCATGGGATATGCGTGGCAAGCCTTTGGCGGGTCCTGAAAACCCAGTGGTTGCATTCCACAGGCTTTTCTCCACCGACAATACTCCACTTTCAGAACGGCAGGCCATGCTGTCTCAGGAAAGAAGCATATTGGATGCGGTGATGGGGGAAGCAAAAGATATCCAAAAGGGGTTGAACAAAATCGATAACGACAAATTGAATGAATACTTTGAAAGTATTCGCGATATTGAGATTCGTTTGGGGAAAGATGAACAATGGCTGAGTGTGCCGAAGGCTAAGGCCCCGATTCCTGAGCCAAAACCTGGTTTGGCGGGCAAGGAAGAAATCAAGGTTATGTACGACCTGATTGCTGCTGCCCTGCAA